>CAZKNW010000148.1:0-8754 GCA_964554035.1 uncultured Verrucomicrobiota bacterium | reverse complement strand
AGGCGGTGGCATAACCACGTGCCTTCAGTTTCTCCGCGAGGGTCACGGCGCCATGGGGAAGTCCCGTGTTCCGGTGGCTCACACCGGAGATGGCCGTATCAAACTTGCGTCCGAAGCGTTGCTGGTAAAGCCCGGTCAGGGTCGCCGCCCGGGTCGGCGTGCACATGGGACCGGAGGAATGAAAGTCCGAGAACTTCAGGCCGTTCCTGGCGAGGGCATCAATATGAGGAGTCCTGTGAAGGGTGTTCCCGTAACAGCCCAGGTCCCCATAGCCAAGGTCATCCGCGAGAATCAGAACGATATTGGGGAGGGATGCGGCAGGCACACTGCCCACCATCAGCAAACCAAGACAAAGTGCGGCGAGCCAGGATCGCCCGATTCCTCCGATCACCATCCGCTTGAAGGGCCTCACCTGCGCTTCGGTTTCTTGAATTCGAAGGTGATCTTGTTGTCATTCTCGGAGAACGCGCGAAGACGCTGACGCCCATCGATGAAGTTGAGGTCTGGATCGCCCACGATCACGTCGTAGTAGCCGGGTTCAAAGGCCCATGGCTGAAACTTCGTGGTCTGCATCCGGAGCGTGTAGACAATCTCGTCGGTATCACTGTTCCTGACCTGCACGACCGGGTTCTTGATTCCCTTCACGGTGATTTCAGGAAGGAGCGCCGAACGGTCCCGACCGTCGTTCTCCAACTGCCCGATGGTCTTCGGCCACCCCTTGTATTGCTTCCCACCCTTCTTGGGATCGGCGTAACGGGGCCAGCATTCCATCGTGATGGTGCGCTTGGCCTTGTTCATTCGGACAATGCCGTATCCGGGCATGCGATCATGCAGCGAGGCCGGCTCCACTCCGGTCTTCTCTCCCGGGTTGGTGGCGGCATAGACCGTCACGGGATTGCCAAGGCCGTCCTTGAAGCGACCTGTGTAGTCCGGCATGCCCTCGGGCCATTCACCCGGTTCACGCTCTTCCTTGGGCATCCAGGCACGGGGATAGAAATTGGCAATGGACGGAACACAGAACGACCAGCCTGCGTCGTCCCAGGTATCAATGCCGTGATGGACGATGGTGGCGAGATGCTGGTCACCACCCAGCATGAAGGTGTATCCCCGGCGAAGGCTTTCCAATGCCTTGCGCCGTCCCGTCTGTGGCCAGCCATTGGAATCAAAATCCGCCAGCAGGTATTGCAGCCCGGCACCATGGTGGGTGGCCATGCCTCCGAAGATCGTCTGGGAAACCGCAATCTTCATGTCGGTACCGCGCCAGTCGGCCGCCCAGTCATCCAGGAATTTCAGCTGACGGTCCCCAAGCAGCTTCGCACCCTTCACATCCACCGAATCACGATCATAATCCGGATTGTTCACATGGTCGGGCCGTCCGGTGTCCGTAGGCGGCACCACGCCATTCGGTCCGGTCTTGAACTTCCTGTCCTCAAGGATCGCAATGCTGACACGACCGTAGTTCATGTCCGTGTAGTAGACCCCGATCCCCTGGTCGATGGGAGTCGGATCATAGGGATCCGGAAGGTGGCTGGTCTGTGTCCTTTCAACCATCTTCACAAACTCCGGTTCCTCCACATAGCCGCCATCGTGGTCGCGCTGCGCAGGACGTCCTCCCTGTCCCCAGAGGTTGGGCTGGAAGACGTCGTGGTCGTCCGGGATCGTGATGCACGGAATGTTGCGGGTCATGTCCCCATAGGCCCAACACCAGAGATACCACTTGTACATGTAATCCAGCTGCGTGGTCAGCCCCTGCCCGCGGACCGCACCGGTCGGACTGGCACCTTCGTAGACCTGGTCTCCTGAGAAGAAAAGGACGTCGGGTTCGAGGGAGGAAACATGCTTCACGATATCGGTATGGGGAAACCAGAGGCCGTTTTCATTCCACTCATAGGGTCCCCTTTCCACACCCGATCGCGTGTTGTGGTTGCCAGTGAAGCCGGCGATGACGATCTCCTTCTTCTCGACTGGATCCTTCTTCACGATGCCTCCGTGGATGTAGGAGATCAGCTCATTGTTGATTCTTGTCTGGTAGATCACCCGGTAAGGCACGTCCTTGGTGCTTTCCCAGTTCGCCACACGAAAGGTGGCGGTCCAGCCAGGTATGACGATGGGAGCATTGCCGACGTCCACCCAATACTTGTCCTTGAGCATCTGGAAACGGACGTTGAGCCCGTCCCAGCGGCCTACCGGCATCATCTGGGCCGTCATCTTCATGACTCCCTTGGAAAGCGTATGCTGGGTGGAGAGGATCGGCCCGCCTGTCCGATCAGGATAGACCGTGAGCTTGGAACCTCCGACCGCCCAATCCTTGTACCAGAACGATTCCGTCTCCAGTCCCTCACCCGGATGGGAGACCAGTCCGAGGCTCCCGGCAATGCGCTCGTGAGCCAAGCCATCAAGCGTCGCCTGGCTGATGACCTTCGCCGTCTGCGGGTCCAGCACCGTCAGGGTCAGCGAATAACCGGGGCCGGTCTGGAGGGCGGTCAGGTAGAGTGCCACCTGATTGATGATGCGCTTCACCGGCTGGGTGACGACGGTGGCCCGCACCACGTCCAGTTCGGCGATGGTGGTGGAAGGCCGGTCCTCATGGGCCGACAGCGCCACCAGACGGACAAACCTGACATCACGCCGGGCGAAGGAGATGATCTGCTTGTTGTTGTTGTTGGCAAGGGTTCCCTTCGCAGCAGGTTCGCTCCAGTTGGTACCAAGGCCCACGTAGAGTTCATAGTCCTTGATCCTGCCCGCGGTCTGTCCCTGTCGCGGCAGATAGCTGATGCCGGTCAGGTTCATCACCTCGCCAAGATCAATCACGATCTCGTGAGGGTGCTTGGGCTTGTTGGCCTTCCACTCCGTATGCCAGACCGTGGAGGGATTGCGATCGATCGCCATCGCACCCGGAGAACCCGGCTCTTCACTGTCGACGGAAACCACCTTCCAGCCTGGTCGCGCCGAGGAACCTCCGGAGGCCGGAGTCGCGATGGGGCCCTTCTCCATGTCGTGGAAGAAGGCATTCCCCTGCATGTCCACACCGGCGAAGATGCCGGCACCCGGACCGTGGGAATGATGAATCAGGGCAGCAGCACGGTAATCCAGATCCGGACCGCCTGCTCCGATGAGAAACCCTGTGGCCGCTCCCATGGAAGGCCAGTTGCCGGTGCCAACCCGGCCCGTTGTGACCCCCATCTCGAAATCACCCTCTTCCTGGTCGGGTCGATGGGTAAGCAGGTGCACGGTGCGGAAGGGCTTGTTCGCCGATTTCTCAATGCATTCGAGTCGACCATTGGCCACGCGCCAGTCCTGCAGTCGGTTGGCCCAAAGGCCCGGCCCGACCCAGACACGCTCACCACGGGGAGGGAACCAGGTCTGGAAGGTCGCTGCCTGCAGTCCCTGTGAAGCCAGGAGGATGGAAAGGAAAAGGAGGAGACGTCTCATGGATCGTTTGGATGAAATCGAATTTGTCCGAGGTTATGGACGAGGCGCTCAGGCGCAAACCTTATTCCAACACCAACTCATCACCCGCCTCAGGAATGGACACATAAACCTCAGGCAGGGAACGGCCAAGCTGTTCACCGATCGCCTCCTTCCGCTCCCACAGATCGGGGGGAAGATGAACGGCGGCGAGATGGCCCAGTCGCGCCGAATTGCCCAGCGAAACCAGGTCCTCAACCGTGACATGGGCCATCTCGCAGACGAGCAGGTCGGCAGGCAGCTCAAGCACATGCGAAAGATCCTCCACGCCTCCCAGGTCGGCACTGTGGACCAGCCGCTTTTCATCCACCTCCATGACCAGGCCAAAGGTCTCGAAGGCCCCATCGGGTTTCCCCGTCTCCTTCTCCAGCCAGTGGGCCTGATGACTCGTGGCAAAGGGAGTTATCGACATCGTGCCCACCCCGAAGGATTCCCCCGCCACCAAAGGATGCCAGTTGATTTCGAAGGGGCTTTTGAGATCCCAGTGCAGGGACGCATCGAGCAACTGGCGGATGGGTGGAATCCCCCACTCGGGAAGATGGACGTCCAGGGGAGCCGTTCGGCCCGCCATCGACCACCCCTGCAGGAGCATGAAGAACCCGCCGAGATGGTCGAAGTGGAAATGGGTCAGGATCAGGGTCTCGAGCCCATCCGCCGGAAGCCCCATCCGGTTCAGCCGCGCCCGACCGGTTCCCCGCAATCCACCAGTAAACGGGCTTCCCCGACCTGATAGAGGGTTGCCGAATGTCCTCGGTCGTCTCCTGCATGACCGGAGCCCACCCCCACAAAGGTGACACGGGGACTCACGCAGGCTCCTTTCTCACATACCTGACAATCCGGAAGGCGTCCGTCTCCTTGAGGACACGGTCCTCCTTGAAGTCCTCCTCGAAGGAGGGGAACAGAATGTCTCCCTCCGGTTTGCCAAAGACATGGGTCATGAGGAGTTCACCACATTGAGGGAGCGCCAACCGGTAGACCTGGGCTCCGCCCGCAATGAAGATCCTCCGTTCCTCCTTGGGTTCCGGAAGCTCCTCAAGGCTGGCAATGACCTTCACGCCTTCGATCGCCCCGCCCTGCCGGCTGAGGACAAAGGTTTCCCGTCCCGGAAGGGGGCGCCCGATCGAGTCAAAGGTGGTCCGGCCCATCACAAGGATGTGGCCCATGGTGGTCTTCTTGAACCACTTGAAGTCCTCGGGAAGGTGCCACGGGATGTCGGGGCCGTTTCCAATGACTCGATTCTCGGCCATGGCGGCGATGGCAACGTATGGGAACCTCTTCTGCACCCAGCCAACTTAGCGTCCCCGCCCGGAGGTTCAATGTTCTTGTGATTCGCTTCGAAGGTGACTAAGAGTGGACACTGTCAAAACCTGAGATTCCGCCCATGAAATCGGCCATCCCCTCCCTCTCCTTTCGCAGCCTCCTTTCGCTGCTCGCGTTGCTGTCACTTCCCTTCCCCTTGCTTTCCCAGGACGTGCAGGTCTATCTGCTGGGAAAGGGGGAGTTCCATGAGCAGACCTCATCGGCAGCGCCAACCACTGCGGCCGGATACTTTTTCTTCTCCGAAATCGTGACCTACGCACCCGACACCGTCTCCGGCGCCACCGTCCAGCAGGTAACCGCGGCCGGACAGCCTGTCAACAACATGACAGGCGGCCATACCGACATCGAATTCGAGCAGGAGTTCGCCACCAAGGGAGCCATGGATGCGGCCTTTCCCAACGGCGACTTCCGGATTCAGTTCGACACCGTCAACGATGGACCCAAGGACATCACCCTCTCCCTGAACAATGAAAACTACCCGTCGCCCATGCACATCACCAACTATGACGAACTCCAGGGAGTCTCCCCTGCGAGGGAAGTGGTGATCAACTGGGCAGCCGTGGCTGGAGCCACGGAGGACGACGCCATCGACTTCGTCATCGACAAGATCGACGGCATGAACTCCGAGACCGTCTACTCCTCCCCCATTCCGGGAACCGCAGGCTTCCTGAACGGCACCACCACGCAGGCCGTCATCCCCTCCGGCATCCTTGAGCCAGGAACGACCTACGAGGTTGAAGTCTGCTTCTACAAGGTGGAGGAACTCGACATGGACACCTACGGGTACGAGGTCAGTGGCGGTTCAGGCTGGTTCACCTGTACCGTTGCGGAATTCACGACCGCGGCAACCGCACCTGAGGTGGTTCTCTTCGGTGTCCAGAAGTCCGAGTTCTACGTCCAGCCCGCAGGCTTCATGCCTGTCCCGGACGCGACTGAGCCCTACGGCTTCAACGCCTTCGCCATTCCCTTCCGGCAGGACTCCCTGTCAGCCGTCACGGTCTCCATCGTCGGAACCAGCGAATCAGGAATGCTCGACATGAGCGATGGCGAATTCGACCTCGAGGCCGAAGCCAACTCCTCCTCGGAACTCGACATGATGTTCCCGGATGCGGACTACCGCTTTGATTTCACCGCCGGCATGGGGACGCCTCCCTCCGTCACACTCAGCCTCTCGGGCTCCTATCCCACTGCTCCTGAGATCACGAATCTCGGCGACATCCAGGCATCGGACCCGGAGATGCCCATCACGATCACCTGGAATGCGTTCACCGAGGCAGGCCCCAACGACTTCATCCACGTGGAACTGTTCTCCAATGACGGAGGACGGGGCTACCGAAGTGGTCTACCGGGAGGCCCAACCGTCCTTCAGGCCTCCGCCACCTCGATCACCCTTCCGCCGGGATCCCTCAGCTACGGAAAGATCTACGAGATCGAGATAGGCTTCTACAATGTCACCGACCTCGATGACACCACCATCCCCGGTTCCGTAGGCCTTGCAGGATACTCGACGATCACCATCGCCACCATGACGACCAAGTCTCCACCCAGACCCGAGTTCATCGAGTTCGCCATCGACAGCGGAACGCCCGTGACCCGTCTGAAGACCGTCCCAGGTCTCACCTATACGATCGAGACCCTTTCCGACCTGTCGACCACGGGATGGGAGCCTAGCTTCATCACCAATGCTGTCGCCCGTTACACCTCCCTGGCCGACATGGAGATGACTTCAGAAAACTCGGAACTGTTTTACAGGGCCATGGCTGAAGACCTTGCACAGATGGGAGGCATGTCGGACGGAGATGTGGCTGGAAAGACCTTCCACTTCCTCCATTTCATCAATGCAGGCAGCACCAGCCCCAACACCCAGAGTTCCCTCTCCCTTGGCATTCCTGCCACCCCGGACAACTGGGCGGCCATCTTCAGGGATCCCCAGGACATGGAACCCTATGTCCAGCCTTCCGAAGTCTTCTTCGGATTTCCCGGCGGGCAGAACATGCCGGCTGATGACTCCAACTCCTTTCCGCCAACCTACCAGACCACGGTCATGTCCGGAACCGCACCAGCAGGGGATTTCACCGTCCTGCACCGCGGCAACCAGTATCAGTTCAACCGCAGCACGCCGGACTTCGACAACAATTTCTACCTGCCCTTCGTGACCCCAACCGTCAACACCGATGTCCTCAGCTCAGTCTCATGGTCCTTCTTCACACGGATGCTCAATCCAACGGCTGTGCCAGCGCCCAACGTGACGGACATCCAGCTGCAGATCGATCATAGCAACGGCATGCGCTACAACTCACCGAATCTAAGCCCCTCCACGACCTCCCACACCCTGACCGAAACGATCAACTGGTCCTCAGTCAATACCGTCACCATCGCCTACAACACCAGCGATGGAAACCACTGGGTCGTCTTCTGGAACAAGTCTCAGGACTAAGGCGAGGCAAAGTTCTCTCACGGAGACACAGGGAACACAGAGCGTAGCCGCGCTTGCCGGAGCCTGTGTAAGAACTTGGAGCGAGACGCTCCAATCACCGGCAGGCGGGACGCCTACCGCCACAATAGTGCCGGAATTCATAGAGAACCCGTGGTGGTTCCGCAGCCGCGGGATCTCGTCTGCCGGTTACGGGAGCGTCTCGCTCCCTTTCGGTTGGTCTTTACACAATCAGGCCAAAGCGTGGATCGAGGGGCGTGACACCAAATACCCGGGAATATCAATCCAATCAGTTTTCGGAGTAGCCACCGACGCTCACAGAGCGACGCTACACCATCTCCTCATTCTTCCCCAAGGGCGGACAAGATTTCCTCACTCACCTGTTCGGCGAGCTTCTTGTAGCCGTCCGCAGTGTAGTGCACGTCACCCGGCTTGACGAAGAGTTCAGGCCCGAAGGATCTCGTCAGGGCGTGGAGATCATTGGTGGGAATGCCATGTTTCTTCATCACCTTGCCTGCGACCTGATTGTATTTCTCATCGTCACCGATCCTGCGTCCGGCCTCCCCATCCGGAATCACCGTCGTGCTTGCCCAGATCAATTTGGCATGGGTCGCCTCCAGTCGCTTGACGAGGGCCTCGATGTTCTTCCCATATTGGTCCAGTGGAGTCGTCAGGGTTCCTCTCACCTTGTCCCGTCTGCCCTGCACCTTGGATTCCGGATGCCGGTAGCAGAGATCCCAAAGTCCCCAGTTGAAATGGATCACATCCCAATCCGTGTCTCCGATCCAGTCATCCAGCTTCTTCAAGCCTGTGCCCGTGTGCTCGGCATTCCCCTTGTGATGTCGGACATCCACCTTCCCTTTCAGCATCTCCTTCACATGCGGCGTGTATCCCAAAGAAATCGAGTCCCCAATGATCAACACCTTGGGAAGATCCGCCGCATGGACGTTGGAGAGGAAGAAAAGTGTCAGCAGGACGGCTGTGATGAGGATTCGTTTCATTCTCTAAAGGAAATATTGGCGAACGCGTGTCGGATAGGATGACAACACCCTGAGTCCCTACGAATGAACCGGCAAGGTTTTCCGTTCCATTCATAATGCCCCCTCGCCCGTCCCTTCAGGACGTTTTCCCACTTTGTTCCCAAGTCCCCGGGTTTCACCCGTAGACCTTTCCAAGGTCGTAGAAAACAGCAGCGACTCCGCGTGAGGCTCTCCCCAATTCCTTTCTTTCTTCCTTCCTCATTCACAAACCCTATCTACCGACTTTTCGCGGCGTTCCTTTTCGCACATGCTTCGCCCGTGAAGATTTCCCGCGTTGAAGCCTTTCTGATGTCCTGTCCCATGCCGGAGGTCGTGCGACTTCCCTTCTGGGGTGGCGAACGGACCGTCCTGAAGAGGGATGCCATGCTCATCAAGGTCACGGCCGACAACGGCCTGGTCGGCTACGCCCCCGGTCCCGCGCATGAACGGGCGCAACGGGAGATCCGGGAAACCATCGCTCCCTTCCTGGAGGGCCGCGATCCCAGCCAGTGG
>CAZKNW010000147.1:0-8765 GCA_964554035.1 uncultured Verrucomicrobiota bacterium | reverse complement strand
GCGGATTCCTTTCACTGGGACAACGTGCTTCCCAGGGCCTGCGATTGGCTGGAAAAGATGGCAAGGGGAGAATGAAGGTCCTGATCGTCCACAACGCCCTGAATGACTCCCGCTCCGTCAGCGGTGTGGTAAGGCATTATGCCTTTGTGGCGGAGGCGCTGAATGCGAAGGGGCATGAGGTCGATTTTTATCTGGCGGGCGCGGGCTTTCCGCAGTTGAAGGAGCTCGCTCCGAGTTCACAGCTGATCAGCAGTGATTCCTTCTTCGATGCCACCCATCACATCGAGAAGACCTGGACCTATTTTCCTGCCTACTTCTGGAGGGCCTTGACCTGCTTCTTCACCTGGATGCCCAAGCGCTATGACGTGGTCTATGCCTCGGGGCAGTTCATCCTCGAGGTCTGGTGCGCCCGAATACTGGCGTGGCGGATGAAGTGCCCGTGGATGGTGAAGATCCAGCATGTCCTGGGGGCGCAGACCAAGAGGCAGGGACTCATCAACGGACTGTTCCTGTGGACCGAGCGGATTGCCGCGAAGTGGATCCGAAGGAAGTCCATCGGCGTCATGTGCATTTCCAACGTCGTGGCGAAGGACTGGAACTGGCTGGAAAAGGAATTGGGACTTCCACCGAGCGAAACCCTGCAGGTGGGTTGCGGGATTGAGTTTGAGAAGATCCCCGATGGGGCTGCGGTGGCAAAGAAGTTCGATGTGGTTTTCCTGGGTCGGATGCATGAGCAAAAGGGTGTCTTCGACATTGCTCCCTTCTGGAAGCGCGTCCTCGAGGAATGTCCCGAGGCGCGCCTTGCCGTCATCGGGGAAGGCCCCCACCGCAAGGCCATGCAGAACCAGCTGAAGGAGCATGGGATCAAGAAGCAGGTGGAGGTCTTTGGCGGAGTAAGCGAGGACGACAAGAGACGTTTGCTGGCAGAGAGCCGGATCGGGATCAGCCTCAGCTACGAGGAGGGATGGGGAATTTCCGTCACTGAATTCCTTGCCACCGGACTGCCCGTGGTGGGCTACGCGCTACCCGTGTTTGAGGAGGCATTCCCCGGACAGATCGATAGTGTGCCTTTGGGCGATGCCGTGGGAGCCGGGGCCAAGGTGGCGGCCCTTCTCCGGAATCCGGATCGTATCTCAAAGGAAGGAGCCGGAAACCGTGAATTTGCCAAAGACCTTGATTACAAGAAAGTTGGCGAAGGCGAGCTCCAGGTCATTGAGACCTTTCTGGATCGCAGGGAGAGCAAGGCTACGTAATTTCAGGCCTTTCATGCAAAAGGTCTATGGGCCAAATATTGATCTGATTTCCAGTTGGAACGCGTTGGAGGTGGGTTGTAGATACTTCGCGATCGAGCGAAGCTTTTAGGACCAATACAAAGGCAGCCACTTTTTGGTGGCTGCCTTTGCTTTTCCAGAGACTGGTTTTTGGAATTCCTACAGCTTGGTCGCCTTGTCCAGGCGGGGATGCTGGTCGATAAGGTCTTTGGATTTGATGCCTTTTCCGCGGTTCATCCCGTCCATGTCCTTGATCAGTTCGGAGACCACATGGATGGCCGCGATCACGTCTCCGGTGTGACCGGTTTCCGAAATGGTATGCATGTTGCGGATGGGGAACCCGATGGAGGTGGCGGCGGCATCCACATTGGCGAGCACACCGGCCATGGCATCGGTTCCGGTATCCCTTCCGACGACATCCATCTGCATGGGGATGTCATGCTTGAGGGCCGTCTTCTGGATCATCGTGTTCAGCGGGGCACTAGCGATGGCGCCGGCGGACAGGGTGAATCCCTTGCCCATGGTCAATGAGGGCAGACGACGGGCTGCAATGCCGGGTGCGGCCACGTAGTCGTGGTTCACGTCCACGCCGATGACGACATCAGGCTTGAACTCACCCACCAGCACACGGCTGCCGAAGCGGCCGATCTCCTCCCAGCTGGCGATGGCGCCGAGAAAGCGGACGTTCTTGAGTCCCGACTTGGCGAGCAGCTTGGCCACCTCGATGGTATGGAAGCACCCAAGTCCGTTGTCGAGGTAGGCCCCGTAGAAGGAATCCTTGTCGAAGCCGCGACGGATGGGACGGTTGAGGATGACGGGGTCACCGGGGCGGATACCCATCTTCTCCAGCCGCTCCTTGCGCTTCTCTCCGTGGAGCTGCATCTCAAGATAGATCATTTCCTTGGTGATGCCGCTGGAACCGGAGCGGACCTCATTGCTGGCAAAGTGGATGGCTCCGAGCGCCTCGACCGTGCCGCCCGTGTGGGATCTCCATTCTCCCGGATTCTTGGGATCCTCGGAGAAAAGGATGGTCTCATGTCCGATGAGCGTGCTCGGAAGGAAGGAATCGGTATCGAGCCAGATCTTGCCGTCCTCGCTGATGCTGCGGACCTGCATGCGGATCTTGTCGGCATGACCGATGACCATGACGGAGAAGGCCTCCTCGTTGTCCGGTGCGGAATCGATCAGGATGCCGGCACTGCCCTTGAAGCCGTGGACCTTCCAGCTCTTGGGCAGGAACGTCTTCAGATGATCGGCGATGACACCGTGGGTCATGGCGGCCTCGAGTCCTACGGGACTCGGCGCTGCCAGGATCTGCTTCATGAGTTCAAACTGACTCTCGGGCATGCTCCTTGCCCAGGGTTTGGTGTTCTTGCCTTTCTTCTTTGCTGCCATGGGCGGATTACCGCATTACCCAATCGATGGAGTCAAACCATGAATGATCTTGCCCTGTTGGCGGAGGGTTGACGACGATGCCGCCATGGCACTTGAAGATCACGCGGGCGACATTGTCCTGAAGGCCCGGATGGCGGAGAACATCATCCATGATGACGTGGCGGAGGCGGCGGGCCTCGACATCGAGTCCTACCGGAAGTTCGAGGTCCATGGAGATACCGGCCAGAATGTGGATTACGAGCGCCTGGCAGACCTCGTCGGGCTCGATGGCGCCAAGCTGCGACAGGTTGCGGAAGGGTGGGAGCCCGAGCCAATCGACGAATCCCGCTGGAAGCAGCTCAGGATGCTGGCCACCTATGGTGGTGAAATGTGGGTGAATGCCTACCTGATCTGGGACGAGGATACAAAGGAGGCGGTCCTTTTCGACACCGGCTGGGAGGCCAAGCCCGCGCTTGAGATCATCGAGAAGGAAGGCCTTGCCCTGACCCATCTGCTGGTGACCCATGGCCACACCGATCACATCGCCGACATCGCTTCGGTCAGGAAGGCCTTTCCAGATGTGGTCGTCAGGGCGAATTCCGAAAGGGCGCCCAAGGCCATGCGCTTTGAACAGGGTGAGGTCATCAAGGTCGGGCGTTTCGAGATCACAGCGCGTGAAAGTCCCGGGCATGCGGATGACGCCGTTGTCCTGGTGGTGGATGGATGGCCGGACGGTGCTCCCAAGGTCGCGATCGTGGGCGATGTGATCTTTGCCGGCTCCATGGGTGGCCACCGGAACAACCCGGTCGTTGCAAGGCAGAAGGCACGTGAGGAGATCCTCAGCCTTCCGGATGAGACCCTGGTCTGTGCGGGACATGGTCCGCTCAGCACGGTGGCGGAGGCAAAGGCTGTGATTCCCTTTTTCAAGTCATGAGCGACCATCGGGAATACTACCGCGACAACACGGATTACGCCGAGTTCCTCAGCGGCTGGGATGCTTCCTTCTACGCCAAGTATGCTGATACCCTGAAGCCGACGCTCAAGGGAGGGAGGGCCCTTGACGTAGGATGTGGAGTGGGGCAGGTGGTGGCGAGACTGCTGGCTTCCGGTGCGGACGCCTACGGTTTGGATGTCTCGGCGCCGAACATAGAGCGCGCCCGGAAGGTGACGCCCCATTGTCGGCTTTATGACGGAAACCGCTTTCCCTTCGAAGACGGGTTCTTTGACTCAGTGGGTGCCCTGAACGTCTTGGAGCACGTGGAGGAACCGGAGTTTTTCCTGTCCGAGCTGGTGCGCGTGACCAGGCCGGGTGGAAGGGTGGTCGTCTCCAGCCCCAACTTCTTCCGTGTGCTTGGTTTTCGCGACTATCACCCTGCCATGCGTGGTTTGGGGAACAAGATCCTCAACTGGAAACGCATCCAGACCAAGCTCGCCCAGATGAGGAAGATACCGGACGAGGTGCGCTTTGACCGGATGATGCCGATTGTGCGGGAACCTTTTCAGCCGGATGACGATGCCATCGTTGCGACCAATCCCTTTGAAATGACCTTCTTCCTTAAGCGGGCCGGGTGCGACATCGAGCGTGTGGACTGCAGTGATCGATACGTCTTCGGTCCCATCGACACCCTCCTCAACGCCACACCCCTGAGGAAGCTGATGTTCAATTCCTTCGTGGTGGCGCGGAAGGGGAATTGACGCTGCTGGTCCAGTTCGTCTGAGAGATAACCTCTAGCCCCATGCCAGAACCTGGCGATCTCGATAGGGCCTTGTTCCGAGTCGAGATGGCAGACGAAGCGGTGGTTTCTAAGGACAAGGTCCCTGATATTCTCATCGTTGAATTCAGGAGAGGGACGTCCCATTCGAGGTGAATCAGGCAGGAGTTCCGCTGTCGATGGCAGACCGGAACAGTAATCGGTGGCTGCCTGAACGCTGTCGACGCTGATGAAATCGAAGACGTCCTTGAGATCTTGGAGGGCGGATGGGGATATGATTATTTTGAAGTCCATTCCCTGATCCGCTCCCTGGCTTCACCGGTGGAAAGCACTTCACCGCGATCAAGTTCCTGCAGTCCCTTCTGCACGCCAGCCACAAAGGCGAGTCCATCTAGAACACGTTGAAAGTCGGCGTCCTCAGGAAGGGATTCAATCACCTTCATGGCCTGTTCCTTTGCCGTCATGAAGGCAATATGGTTACCGTCTTCTTCCGCGCAAGAACCTGAGGGTTGCATTGAAGCGATGCCGTCCATTTCCAATTTGAGATTAGGCCCCTTCTTGCCCATGCTGTCGGGATGTTCCGATTGATTCTTTTCACGGGTGTCCTGTTGTCTGTGTTGTCGTTGCAGGCGGCTCCGAACGTTCTGGTGATCCTGGCGGATGACCTGGGATATGGTGATCTCGCCGTACAGGGAGCCAAGGACCTGAAGTCCCCCAATCTCGACCGGCTCGCAGCCGAGGGGCTGACCTTCAAGAACGGCTATGCCAACTGTCCGGTCTGTTCGCCCACGCGTGCCGCTTTGCTGACCGGTCGCTATCAGGAGATGGTGGGTGTCCCGGGTGTGATCCGGACCCATGCCGACAACAACTGGGGTTGGCTTTCGCCGGATGCCACGCTGATTCCGATTCCCCTCAAGAAGGCTGGTTATCACACGGGGATCGTGGGCAAATGGCACCTTGGCCTTGAGGAGCCCAACATCCCGAACAGCCGCGGCTTTGATTTCTTTCATGGCTTCCTCGGCGACATGATGGACGACTATTACAACCACAAGCGCCATGGGAACGACTACATGCACCGCAACAAGACCCTGATCCATCCGGAGGGGCATGCGACGGACATTTTCACGCAGTGGGCGGTCGACTACATCAAGGAACGTTCCAAGGGAGACAAGCCCTTCTTCCTTTACCTCGCCTACAATGCACCCCATACGCCGATCCAGCCGCCGGACGACTGGTTCAAGAAAGTGAAGGCACGCGAGAAGGGAATCAGTGATCAGCGTGCCAAGCTGGTGGCGCTGATCGAGCACATGGATGAAGGAGTGGGAAAGGTCCTGAAGGCACTCAAGGACACTGGACTCGAAAAGGACACCTTGGTGATTTTCACCTCGGACAACGGAGGTCAGTTGAACGTGGGTGCCAACAACGGTCCGTGGCGTGATGGCAAGCAGAGCATGTATGAAGGTGGCCTTCGGGTGCCGTTCTTTGCCAAGTGGCCGGGGAAGATCAAGGCGGGTTCTTCGACGGATCACATCACCATGAGCATGGATATCTTTGCCACCGTGCTGGAAGTGGCGGGGGTGGAATCGCCGGACAAGATTGATGGAAGGACCTTTCTCCCGACACTCCTTGGCAAGAAACAGCCCCAGTACAAGCGTGACCTCTTCTTCACGAGGAGGGAGGGCAATGCCCGCTATCAGGGCAAGACGACTGATGCGGTGATCCGTGGAGAATGGAAGCTTCTCCAGAACAGTCCCTTTGAGCCGCTGGAACTCTACAACCTGAAGGAAGACCCGGAGGAGAAGAACAACCTTGCCAGCAAGAACCGCGGCAAGTTCAACGAGTTGAGTGCCGCACTTCGCCAACAGATTCAACGCGGCGGTCAGGTGCCCTGGCAGAAACCCGCAGACTCGAAGTAACATGACCATCAAGGAACTCAAACAGGTCCATGCCGCATTGTTCACGGCCTCCATCGTGGCGGTGGTGGCCTGCTCAATCGGAAACCTCTTCACCACGGCCCTTTCGCTCGATCTTGCGCGTCAGGTGTCCGGGCATGAACTTCGACATGAAAGCGTCGAGGCGTTGATTCGTTTGATGCAGCTCTCGGGTTTCGTGAGTGCCGTGCTGGGGCCTGCATACGCGGTCTTTCACTTCAAGCTGGGGATGAAGAGTTCAGTTTCGAAACTGACCGGAGGCCTGTCCTTTCTGGCGGGATTCTCACTCTTCATCATTGGCTTTCAGCAGATCCGGATTTCCGGGATCAAGCCCAACCTGATCAAGTGGATTGATGAGGTCGGTCAGGGTGGGGACGTCCAGAAGGTCGCCCTCGAGAACATCACGGCAGTCCTGGCTCCCATTTCCATGAGCTTCGCCTTTGTTGGATGCCTCGTGGTCTTCCTGCTGGTGATGCGCTTCGTCGCTGAACGTTGGGGGCAGACGGTATCCACCCCGGCCAAGTCGTGATGAAGCCCTTCCATTTCCTGATCCCGCTGATTCTGTTTGCCTCAATCATGGCCGGGCAGGCGGCGGGGCGTCGTCCCAATGTCATCATCATCTATGCGGATGACCTGGGGAACGGAGATCTTGGTTGCTATGGGCACCCTTCCTTCAAAACGCCCAACCTCGACCGGATGGCGATGGAAGGAGCGCGGCTCAGCCACTTCTACAGCACGGCACCCTACTGTGCGCCCTCAAGGGCGGCGCTCCTGACGGGGCGTTATCAATTTCGTAGTGGAATCCTGAGCAATCCTTCACCTGATTCGGGCAAGGATGATGTCGGTTTGCCGGCGAGTGAGATCACGCTGGGTGAGGCCTTCAAATGGGCCGGCTACGAGACCGCCTGCTACGGCAAGTGGCACTTGGGGCACCGCCCGGAATTCTACCCGGTGAAGCATGGCTTCGATGAATACCTGGGAATCCTTTACAGCAATGACATGCGGCCGGTGCAGTTGGTGGAAAACATGGAAGTGGTGGAGCATCCAGTGGATCAGAGGAACCTGACGAAGCGCTACACGCAACGGACCGTCGATTTCATCCAACGCAACAAGGACAATGAATTCTTCATCTACCTGCCGCACGCCATGCCCCACAAGCCGCTTGCTGCGTCCGGGGAGTTCTACAAGAAGTCCGATGCCGGACTGTATGGCGATGTCGTCAACGAGTTGGACTGGAGCGTGGGTGAAATCCTGAAGACGCTCAAGCAGCTGAACCTCGATCACCAGACACTGGTGTTCTTCTCCAGCGACAATGGTCCGTGGTATGGAGGCAGGACTGGCGGTCTGCGGGCGATGAAGGGGAGTCCTTTTGAAGGGGGCATCCGTGTGCCCCTGATCGCGCGTTGGCCCGGCGTGATCCCAAGGGGGATTGAGAGCGACCAGATGGCCTGCACGATGGATCTCTTCGTGACCTCCCTCAAGGCGGCGGGCGTTCCGGTGCCGACCGACCGGGTTTACGATGGCCGGGACATCATGCCCTTGCTGACCCAGAAGGGCGCGAAGACACCCCATGAAGCCCTCTACAGTATTTCAGGAAACCGCCTTTCCACCATTCGAAGCGGCCTGTGGAAACTGCATGTCCACCGTCCGGGAGTCAGGCCCACCATGAAGCCGGATGAGGAGTGGATCGATCCCCGCGCTCCGGATGGTATCAGTATCCTGGCCCAGCCAGAGCAGGCCCATCCCAGTGACTATCCCGGGCTTTTGACCGGTGATGGACCGCGCGCGATGATGCTGTTTCATTTGGGCATGGATCCTGGTGAACAGACCGATGTGGCGAAGCAGAATCCCCAGGTGGTGAAGCGTCTGATGGCAATCTACGAGGGCATGGAGAAGCAGCTTCCAAAGGTCATGCAGGTCCGAAAGCCGTAAGGAAGCGCCCTTTTCAAATAGCCACTTGTCAACGCGGAGTGTCTTGGGCTTAATCGGAGAAACGTAAGACAACAGGAAACCGACTATGAAATTTGCCTCATTCAACTGGAAACTCGCCCTCCTCAATGCCCTGATCGCTGCCTGCGCGCTGGCCTCCATCGGCTGCCGTTCCTGCTAGTCCATTGAGAAACATCTGATTTGAAAAAGCCCGGCTTCGTTGAGAAGCCGGGCTTTTTTTGTGATAGAACGGAGGGATAAGCTCCCGCGCGGCCCATATATAAGAGACTGGTGTTGGAGTCTGTAGGATGTTCGCGATAGCCGCTCCGCGTCATTCGCCCCTTCAGGGCGAGATCCTATTGTGATCGTTAGAGCCCGGGTTCCATTTCATTTCACCCGCGGCTACACGCGTTGACCACTCCGTGGTCGTGAGAATTGAAGTGGGACTTGCGGGAGCGCGTCCCTCCACTGGGTTTGGATGGGGTGGAGGGCCAAGCTCCCGCGCGGCCCATATATAAGAGACTGGTGTTGGAGTCTGTAGGATGTTC
>CAZKNW010000146.1:0-8827 GCA_964554035.1 uncultured Verrucomicrobiota bacterium | reverse complement strand
GTCCGTGAAGTTCAGATCCGAGAGTTCCATGCCTTTCTGGAGAGAGACCCAGTCGCGCGCCATCTTGGTCTGACGAGCAAGGGAGGTGCCTTTGCCCTGAGATTTGCTGGAGAATCTCTTGTAGGAGAAGACTTGCGTCATTCGATTCTTGCCTTTGGATGCCATGCAAGTGTCCTATCATGACATTTTGGGTTAGAAAAGATACAAATGCCTTCTTATCGGGCCGCCTGGAACAGGCAAGTCCATGTTGGCCAAGCGGATCCCCGGCATCCTGCCTCCCCTGACGCTGGACGAGGCACTGGAGACCACCAAGGTGCACAGCGTGGTCGGATTGCTGGAGGCAGGTCAGGCACTGGTACGCCAGCGCCCGTTCCGTTCTCCCCATCACACTGTCAGTGACGCCGGATTACTGGGAGGCAACATCCATCCGACACCTGGAGAAATTTCCGTTGCCCACAATGGAGTGCTCTTTTTGGATGAACTCCCCGAGTTCAAGCGGAACGTCCTCGAAACCCTGAGACAGCCCCTTGAGGAAGGCAAGGTCACCATCAGCCGAGCCGCAGGCACGATGACCTTTCCCTCCCAGTTCATGCTGGTGGCCGCCATGAACCCGACTCCCGATGGAAAGATGCCTCATGAATCCCGCAGCTCCCCCAGGGACATCGAACGCTACCTGGGGCGCATCAGCGGGCCATTGCTTGATCGGATCGACATCCATATCGAAGTGCCGCAAGTGAAGTTCAACGAGATGGTCAACAAGCGCCCGGGAGAAAGCTCGGCCCAGGTTCGGGAAAGGGTCATCCAGGCACGACAAATCCAGGTGAAGCGCTTCGCCCTGAGAAGGGGCATCAACTGCAATGCCCGGATGGCGAGCCGGGATCTCAAACAACACTGTGAACTGGATGCACCCACCCTCGACATGCTCAAGACGGCCATGTCGCAGCTGGGGCTGAGCGCAAGGGCCTATGACCGTATTCTGAAGGTATCACGCACCATCGCCGATCTGGCAGGGACGGAACAGATCCAGGCGGATCATGTGGGCGAGGCCATCCAATTCAGGAGTCTCGATCGACAGATCTGGACGTAGTGACATGAGAATCCTAAGCCTGCACGGCGACGATCAAGGTTACTACACAAGGTAACGGGGCCTCGTAGCCTGGTGGTGCGAGTCTCCCCCCGAGCAACCATCCGAGCGCAACGGCGGTTTTCCGAAGAGGAAAACATGGGTTGCGCAGCCTAGGTCGTAGGGGCACAAGACCATCCAAAGGCAAGACATTGGGCTGGCTCGCCCTACCAGCTTTGCGCTTGTTTCAAGATTGCCTAATGCCCGCTGGAATTGTCCTCCACGGTGGCGCTGTCGGCGTCCAGGAAGGCCTTTACCTTGAAGAAGAGCCAGGTCACGAAGATGAGCGGCGGAATGGCAAGGGCAAAGCCGATCATGAAGTCTCCGAACTGATCCGAGGATTTCTCCTTCAGGGACACCCAGCCGGCAACGATCGTAATGATCGCCCACACCACACCAAAAATCACCAGCCACCGCCTGAAATCACGTCGTGACGCCTCCAGTTCCTCCGGAGACATCGCGGCAAGCTTTACAGGATCCGGAAGGACGTGACGACAAGTCACCGTGGTGAAGATCACCGAGGCCACCGCGGCAGCAAAGGAGTAGACATCAACCTTCACGATGAATTCGGGATCAAAACCACGAACCGACGCGAGAAATCCGGCTCCTACTCCCATCGAGATGTTGAAACAGACCACGACCAGTTGCCGAAACCGCCTGGCACTCTCCAAGTCGGCCTGTTCGCCGGCCATGCTTCCTTCAGATGGATCACTCATAAACGTTCAGCCGAAGAAACCCGGTTTTGTGGGTTGCTGCAACCTAAAGGTGAGACACCCAAGAGGCTGTATTATTCCACAACGCGGAAAGATCCTCCGATTTCCTGCTTGTTACCATCGTGCCTACATTGTCCCCTTGGCCCGGATGAAGGGGTTGATCACATTCCTCACGAAGCAGTTCGAGCTCGAGCACCATCAGACATCCTTCTCACGCGAAGTGATGGCCGGGGCGACCACCTTCTTCACGATGGCCTACATCATCGTGGTTCAACCGGCCTTGTTGAGCGGCCTGATGTTTGATGCTCCGACCGGCATGGACTTCGGTGCCGTCCTGGTGGCCACCTGCCTCTCGGCGGCCCTTGCCACCATCGCGATGGGATGGTACGCCCGGATGCCTGTCGCGCTGGCACCTGGCATGGGCCAGAATTTCTTCTTCGTTGGAACCGCCATTCCCGCAGCCGCCTCCCTTGGCCACCCACACCCATGGCAGGTCGCCCTTGCCGCCGTACTGGTGGCCGGCGTGCTTTTTCTGCTGCTCTCCCTCAGCGGCGCTCGCGAGAGGCTGCTTGCCTCGATGAGCCCCAGCATGAAGAACGGGATCTGTGCGGGCATCGGACTCTTCATTGCCTTCATCGGACTGAAGAACGCAGGCGTGATCGTCGAGGCCCCAGGAACCTTTGTAACCTTGAACACCCAGTTCAGTTCCCCAGACATGCTCCTTTTCTTCCTGGGTCTTCTCATCATGGCCGGACTGCATTCGAGAAAGATCCCGGGAGGCATCCTCATCGGAATGGCAGCCTTGCTGATCCTGTCCCTCCTGGCGCGATTCGTCGTTCCTTCCTTACTGGATACCTATGCCTCCTCAACCGTCTTTCAGGGCTCCCTCCTGATGCAGCGGTTTCAACCCGCGGCCGAGCTTGTTTCCCTGCCCCCATCCCTCGGCCCCACCTTTCTTCAGCTCGATCTTGCGGCCGTATTCACCCGCGTGATGATCCCCGTGGTACTGGTCTTCCTCTTCATGGACGTCTTCGACACCATGGGAACCCTGATCGGTGTCGGGAAGGAAGCCGGGCTCATGAAGGACGGACACATCGTCGGGATCGACAAGGCAATGAAGGTCGACTCGGCCGGAACCGTCGTGGGGGCCGCACTGGGAACCAGCACGGTCACCAGCTACATCGAGAGCGCTGCGGGTGTGGAACAAGGTGGCAGGACCGGATTGACCTCCGTAGTCACAGGCCTGTTGTTCCTCGCGGCACTCTTTTTCTCTCCCCTCATCACCATGGCCGGCAGCTATGCCGTGATCACCTCACCGGCCCTTGTGATCGTGGGATGCATGATGATGCGCCATGCAAAGGACATCCAGTGGGACGACTTCAGTGAAGGCCTGCCTGCCTTCGTAATCCTTTTGGGTATTCCCCTGAGCTCGTCGATTGGTGACGGGATCGCCCTGGGCTTCCTGGTCTATCCGGTACTGAAGATGTTCGCCGGACGCTACCACGAACTGCGCTGGCCCCTCGTGGTCATCTGGCCCCTGCTGGTCTTCTACTTCCTCGGCCTTCGTTAGAAACACGGAGCGGCTCCCACGCGAAGGTTGATCGGACGTCCGCACCGTTTCAGGGTGCGCGCATGACGCGGACGCGATGGGAAAGGCTGTCGCCGATCCAGATGGAACCGTCGTGATCCACCCAGACGCCATGAGGCCTTCCCAACTGGCAGCCCAGCGGATCACCGTCCGGGCCATCGCCCTTCTTTCCGGTTCCACAGATGAGATGCATCCTTCCGGTGGAAGCCTCGATCATGCGGATCGTATGGCTTTCGGTATCCGCAAGAAGGACATCGCCCCCTTTCGTGATCGCGATGCCTTTCGGTCCTGAGAGGGTGGCGGCCTTCGCAGGCCCCCCATTGCCGGTGAAGCCCTTCTTTCCGGTTCCTGCCACGTGATGGATCGTCCGCTTCCTCATGTCCAGACGGAACACCTGGTTGCCCTCCCGCAGCGCCAGCCAGAGGTTTCCACGGCTGTCGAAATCGAGGGTCCTGGGACCATTGAGTGAAACCGTGTTGAAGCGTGCCCCATCACGTGTGGCACCCCTCTTTCCATCACCGGAGAGGGTCTGTATCAGGCCTGACTTCGGATCCACAACCCGGATCCGGTGATTGCCTATATCACAGATGTAGAGATAACCGTTGGGACCAAACTGGAGGGAATGGGGCTGTTTCAGCATGGCGTCGGTGGCGGGTCCTCCGTCTCCCGAGAAACCCGCCTTTCCCGTGCCGGCAACTGTGCTGATGACACCTGTCTTCATGTCCACCTTGCGGATGACATGATTCGACATATCCGTGAAGAACAGATCGCCATTCCTGTCGAAACGGATTTCGTGCGGTTTGTTCATGGTGGCCTTGGTGGCCGGTCCCCCATCACCCGTATAGCCGGTCTCACCCGTTCCAGCCACTGTGTGGATGATTCCTTTCGAGTCGACCTTTCGGATCAGTTGTCCGTCATACTCGCAGAAGTAGATGTCCCCATCCGGCCCCCGCAAAACCCCAAAGGGATTGTTGATCCGGGCTTGGGTGGCCGGGCCACCGTCACCGGAATAGCCCGGTGTTCCATTGCCGGCATAGGTATCGACCTTCCACCCCTCGAATGGAGCGGCCGAAGCCAGGGAAAGTGCCGAAAGAAAAAGGGTTATTTGAAGCAGGGTCTTCATCAGGAGAATTGGAGCCAAAGGAGAATCAGGACATTCACATACATTGCCGCGAGCACATCGTCGATGGTAACCCCCCACCCCCTTGGAAACTTCTGGCTCGGTCCCACAGGCCAAGGCTTGAGGATGTCGAAGAAACGAAAAGCCGCAAAGACCACCACGACCAGCCAGAAGTGGTCCACGAAGAGCCTCCCCACCGATGGGAAACCCAGCAGTCCCTGGTCCTTGTTCCAGATCCAGCCGGCGAAGCAGATGGGCACCGCAATGATCTCATCGATCACGACGGAACCTGGATCACGCTTCTTCAGTATCTGCTCCGCACGTGTGGAAAGATAAACGCTGGCAAGGACCCCGGCGCCGCACAGGAGGAGGTAGGCAACCAGGTCCCCCGTCAGCATGAATGCTGCGGTCAGCAGCAGCCCTGGAAGGGTCCCAAAGGTCCCTGGAGCGACAATCGCCCTGCCGGTCCCAAAACCCTGCGCCACAAGCAGGATCAGCTGGTTGGTCTTTTTTCCGGTTCTTGACATGAATCACGCCGATGGGCTCAACGGTCTTCGAGGAAGTAGTGCTTGTTCTTCCAGAGATATATGATCCCTGAATAGGCGGTGAAGAAGACGGCAGCCCACTTGCTGATCTCCGCAAAGGGAGCGATCCATCCTCCAAAAACCGTCTGGCCAAAGTTCCCCCACTGGGTGTGACTGATGAGCACAAGCAGGGCGATCACGCAGACGATCTGAGATATGGTCTTGTGCTTGCCTGCACCTTCCGCGGCAAGAACCACGTTCTTGGATGCCGCCAGAAGCCGAAGCCCCGTGATTGCAAGTTCACGGGCGACAATGATGATCACCATCCACGAGGCGATGGTCTTCAGCTCGACGAAGGCAATGAAGGCCGAACAGACCAGGATCTTGTCCGCAAGGGGATCCATCAGCTTGCCAAAATCCGTGATCAGGTTGCGCTCCCTCGCGATCTTTCCATCCAGGAAATCGGTGATGCTCGCGATCACGAAGATCACCAGCGCCGAGGTCTTGTGAAATGGAAATTCCACGAACAGGACGGCCACGAAGAAGATCGTGAGAACGAATCGGGCCATGGTGAGTCTGTTGGGAAGATTCATGCGTGGAGCACCTGCACCCGATCAAAGCCATGATGGCCCGGCGATGTCCAGAAATTGCTCGCTGGTATGGGGATTAATCACCAGCATGGATTTGTAACAATTGTGTTTCGTGGCCATCAAGAATCCATCAACCAGAACCTCCAGCTTCCGGACCCTCTTCGGTCCGAACAAGGCCCATCCCTATTTCCAGTGGGATCATGACCATGATTGGAGCATGCCCCAGAGGCGTTTCAGGGCCAAGACCGCACTCGGCCTCGCGGAGCTCTCCATGCTCATGTACGTGAAGGAGGCAGCGTGGGTTGAAAAGTGCGCCATGGAAGGAGGCCTCGAACTGGTTTCACTTTTTGAAAAGGACGGAATCCGGGCCGCCCACCTAAGGCAGGAAGCCGGTTCCATCCTATGTTTTCGCGGCACGGAGATTGATTCCCTCGACAACCTGGTCACCGATGTGAAGGTCAGGCTTTCAGCCTGGAGCCGGGGAGGAAGGGTTCACAAGGGCTTTTTAAAGGCATGGGAGTGTGCCCGTCCATGGATTCATGGAGAGATCAACAAGGCCGGGACCAGCCATGTCAGCTTTACCGGCCACAGCCTTGGCGGAGCCCTTGCACTCCTAGCAGCTGAGGAATCGGCACGCACCCATTCCCAAGTCTATTCCTTCGGGTCCCCCAAGGTCGGTGACCAGTCATTCGTCAAGATTCAGAAGGTCCCCCACTTCAGGGTGGTCAACAATACGGATCTCGTTCCCATGGCGCCCCCTGGGGGCATCTACCGGCATGGCGGCAGGTGCAAATGGCTCACGGTCGACGGACGGATACAAACCAAGGTTCCGACCTCCTCGAAAATTCACGGGCACTTGAAGGGACATCTCGAGCACGCGATGGAGGTCTTCGAAGCTTGGAGGACGGGGAATGCCAAAGTCATTCCCAACGCCAATCTGGTGGATCATTCGCCAACGCTCTATGTGAAAAAACTGATCATGGCAGCGGGGATTTGACCCTTTTGAAGCCTCAGCGGCTCAATACGGCCCCAGTTTTTCCACCTGGTTGGTGGACTGCCCGGAGAGATAGGGAAGCTTCTCTGCTGGAAGCACCTTCACCCTTTCGCTGGTCGTCCAGGGAACCTCCTTCTTGTCCACAAAGAGCGTCCTCCTGATCAACTCCACTTCATGGCCCTCGAACAGATTCAGAGTGAGTGTTCCAGGCTGGAAAGTCAGGTCCTGAAAGATCACCTCACCAAAAGTGATGGGATAAGGGAAATCGACAGGGTCATCAAACCTGGCTACGGACTCCGAAAAACCTTCCGGAAGGCTCTCTTGCTCAAAGACCAGTTCGAGTCCTTCAATACCAAAGGCCGGTTGCTCGATCCGGATCATGGGTTGTCCCCCCGAGGTTGAAAGGAAATGGATGACCCAGGGACCGTTGCGGGTTCTCTGGTACTCGACGAAGTAAAAGACACCCAGGTAAACCACCAGGGTGGCGAGGAAGAGAAGGATGATCTTCTTGATTGGAAGGGCTCCGGACTGCACCCGCAAACCCTTCATACAGGCATGGCCATTCGTCAACCTTGGTTTCAGCCGTAGAAATATTTCAGAAGGGGTACCAACAACGCCACCGTTCCGACACTGAGGATGGTGGAATAAAACACCGCAGCCGCCGCAAAGGCACTGTTCCCCTTGAATTCATGGGCCAACAGGGCGGTGTTGACCGCCGTGGGGCAAGACGTTCCGAGGATGAGCACAGCGGCAAACTCCCCCTCAAAGCCAAAAAGCAGAACCAGTCCCAGTCCAACCAGTGGCCCTCCAAGCAGCCGGATTCCAACCGCCCAACCCAGCCCCCCCTTGAAGGAAGGACGACGTGTCTTGGCGAGCTGCACACCGAGGGTCACCGTGGCAATCGCAACCAGACCGTCGGCAATATAGTCGAGCGGCTTCCAAAGGAACTGCCAGTCCGTCACGGGAATATCCAGCAGCCGAACCGGTACGGCACAGAGCACCCCATAGACGGGAGGGAGCTTGAAGACAGCAGTCAGGTTCTTCCACCAGCTTTGGTCCGCCCCTTCGCCGTGTCGCCTGGCCAGGGTCAAACCGATGGTGAAGACGCTCATGTTCATGGCCATGAGGGCAAAGACCTGCACCTTGGGCCCCATTTCCGGGTAGGCGAGCGCCGTTGCAGGAATGCCGAAATTACCACAGTTGTAGAACATCGTGGCAAGCTGCATGGCCGTCAGATCCACTTTGGGAAGCTTGAGAAAGTTTCCAATTCCCCAGGTCAGACCCCACATGGAGGCGATGACACAGCCAGTGAACAGCAGGATCTTGGCGGCATCCGCGCCTCCCAGTGTCGCCTCAACCACCTTGACGAAGATGAAGACAGGGACAAACAGGTTGAAGTTCAGCTTGACCAGTGAGTCGAGGTCCAGCCGGTAGCGTTTCTCCAACAGCCAGCCTGCACCGATCAGAAGGATGAGCGGCAGGCAAACGTCACGGAAGATGGTGAAGAACAGCATGAACGATAGGGGACATAAGCCCCCCCCGAAGGAAAAGAAGGTGTGGCAACTGATCCAGCTGCCTTCAGTCGTCCGATGACCCTCCCGGTTCAGACAAAAAAAGATCCCGCTTCGGCGAACCGAAGCGGGATCCAAAGGCTTATTAGTTCACTACCAATTAGAAGTAGTAGATGACGTTCAGCACGAAGGACAAGTTGCCCTTGTCAGGATCAGCACCATTCTGTGCATTCGGAATGGCAGCCTGACCACCGTAGATCTTGGTTCCGCTGAGGGACCTGTCATAACGACCTTCAACACGGGTCACAACGTTCTCCCACAACTTGTAGTCCAAGGAGATGGTGTTGGTCATGATCTTGATCGTTCCTTCGTCGTCAGCTCCAGCGAGGACACCACGAGCAGCACCAAAGGCACCATCAGAACCCTTACCATAATCAGCACGGTAGTTGACGGTGAGTTTCTCGGTGGCAGCATAGCTGACATAACCAGCAATAGCGGTCTCCCAAGAACCATCCGTGGTGAGTGCACCAGTAGGAATGATTCCGTTGAAACGATAATCGAAGGCAAACCCGAGGCTGAGGCCCTCGATAGGCATCGGAAGACTCAGGTTGGCGTTCAAGTGAGTTGTGTCGAGATCGGTAGCACCCTGCTGCAGACCGTTGAG
>CAZKNW010000145.1:0-8867 GCA_964554035.1 uncultured Verrucomicrobiota bacterium | reverse complement strand
GCAGGAGCAGGTCCGAGAGGAAAACATCCACCTGGATGACGCGCTTGGCATGGTTCGACTGCTTTCAGAGGCGGCCGTGGCACTTCCCTCCTTCCTCGAAATCACGGTTCGCACCACACGCAGGCTGGAGAAGCTGCGCAAGGAGGCTTCGGAAAAGCTGGGCTGACTTCGGGAGCATCCCACCCGGGTTTTCCGTCTCATTCTTGCAAAGGCCGCGATACAGCGGCTTTTCACGATAAAATCCATTGCCGCGATTCGCCTCACAGCTTAAAACCCACCGAAGAGAAGCCCCGAAAGCACTCTACTGGACAGGGGAACCCGAAGACCTGCTACATCATGGCCAGCCCCGATTCAAAATCTGACCCGCCCTCCCTGGGCCCCTCCATCGATTCCCTTGCGGAAGGACAGAAGGTCTTTGACCGATACACCCTGATGAAGGTGATCGGTCACGGACAGATGAGTGTTGTCTGGCTGGCATGGGACGACAGCAAGGAGCACGATGCCGCACTCAAGTTCCTTCCTGAAATGGTCAAGCCGGATCCCACCGCGCTCGCCAACCTGAAGCGGGAAGTCCAGAAGCTGCAGGAACTCCAGAATGACCAGATCGTCATTCCCTACGGTGTGGAGTCGGAAGGCTCACTGGTCGCCATCGCCAGTCCACACATCGAGGGAACCACCCTGCCCCAGCTGCGTGAGGAAATCGGTGGCAAGGTCTTCTCTCCACCTGAACTTTCCGACTGGCTCGTCCAGCTCTGCGAGGTTCTTGAATATGCCCACGAGGAAGGCTGGGGCCATGGCGACCTGAAATCGGGAAACCTCATGGCGGACCAGAAGGGACGCCTTAGAGTCACGGACTTCGGGATGGAGCGTCACCTGGTGGAATTCGTCAAGAAGACGAGCGAGTTCCCCAATGCCGCGCGCGACCTCCGTTACCTGAGTCCCCAGCAGGCAACCGAGGGCGGAGCGCCCACCGTCATCGACGAGATGTATTCGCTCGGTGCCACGCTTTACGAGCTGCTGACCAGCAAACCTCCCTTCTACGCCGGAAACATCCTCCTCCAGGTGGAGCAGAAGGTACCGCCACCCATGACGCATCGCCGGAAGGAGATCCGCGTCATCGGGGAACCCATCTCGAGGATCTGGGAGGAGACGGTCGCAGCCTGTCTTTCCAAGGATCCGGCACAGCGTCCGCAATCGGTGCAGGAGCTTTTCGACATGCTGGAACTGGAGCGGCCGATCTCGGCATCCGGTGAAAGCATCGACCAGGTGAGCCCCGAGACCATCCAGGTGGCGGCCCCTCCCAAGGGCTTGAAGAAGGTCTATGCAATCGTCGCAGGCCTTGTCTTCCTTACGATCGCCATCGTCGTCTTCAACGCGGGACGCAGTGGAAACAAGAACCGGCAGGTCGATCTAGCCTACAAGGAGGCGGAGGAGACCCGGAAGGCGACCGAGGAGGAACGCCTCAAGGCGGAACAGGAAATGGAAGCCAAGCGCAGGGCCGCAGAGGCCGAGGCGGAACGCATCAAGGCAGAGGCATCGGCGCTTGCCGAGCAGCAGCGCGAGGAAGCCGCCAAGGCCCAGAAGAAGCTTGATGAGCTGAGGGCCCTTCAGGATCAGCTAGAACAGGACCGCATGGCCAAGATCAGGGCCGAGGAAAAGGCGAAGAGCCAGATGCAGTCTGCGCAAAGCAAGGAGGCGGTTGCCGAGCTTGAAAAGGCCAGACAGGAACGATTGGCTGCGGAAGAGGCTGCCAGGAGGGTCCGGGAGGAGGCAGAGAAGATGAAGGCCCAGGCCGATGCGGAACTTGCCGCCCAGCAGCGCAAGATCGAGGAAGCGAAGCGTCTCGCCGAGCAGGCGGAGAAGGAACGCATCGCCGCCGAGAAGCAGGCTGCCATGGCTTCCAAGGAGGCGGAAGCCCAGCGCTCGGCCCTCTCGGAGAAACGAATGGAGGAGGAACGGGTCCGGCTCGCCATGATCGCCGCCGAGGAGAAACGGAAGCAGGAGGCGGAAATGAAGCGGCTCGAAGAATTACGCCAACGCCGCGAGGAAGCCGCGAGAATGGCACGCGAGGCCGAACTGGCGGAGAAACGCTACGCACCCGACAAGGCTTTCTGGTTCAACTCAATCGGACTCAAGTTCATCAAGTCCGGCAACATCCACCTCGGCGTTGTCGAGGTTCGGCAGGGCGACTGGGAGATCTTCTCCAACGAGAGTGGTTATGATGCTGGCCGTGGCTGGAGGTCCCCGGGTTTCCGGCAGGACTCCTCGCATCCCGTGGTCAACATCTCCTGGCAGGACGCCAAGGCGTTCTGTGACTGGCTGACCCGAAAGGAAAAGGAGGCCGGCATCCTCAATGGATATCATTATCGCCTTCCCACTGACCTGGAATGGAGTGCCGCCGTCGGGCTGCCGACCGAGTCGGGCACCTCACCCCTCACCCGTGACAGCCAGATCAAGGGTACCTATCCGTGGGGAACGGAGTTCCCACCACCTGCCGCACCCGGCAACTACGACGACGCGGTCACCTACGACGACTATCCGAACACCGCTCCCGTCGGCAGCTTCGCCCCCAACGCGAAAGGGTTTCATGATCTTGGCGGGAACGTCTGGGAGTGGACCGAGGACTGGGGGGATTCAAGCAAGAGCCAGCGCGTACTCAGGGGTGGCTCCTGGTTCGGCTACCTCTCGGGTTCCATGCTCTCATCCTACCGCCGCTTCCTCGCCCCCTCTGAGCGCCGCAACGATCAAGGCTTCCGACTCGCAATCGCACCGGATGGAAATTAGGGCTTCGTTCAGATTTGTGATTCAATATCAAGAAGTTTCCTGTTCCCCCTACAAAATAAAAATGCCCATTTTTTTGCCAAAATTTATGGGTTTTTCCGCTTATTTCACTTGCGTGTCGTTTTCAAAAAAACGTAAAAAACCTCAACGAAATTCGTTCAACCAAACTAAATCACCCAAAACAAGACCTACTATGGCAGTAACCAAGAAACCACTCACCAAGTCTCAGATTGCAGCAGAGATTGCCGAGGCAGCAGAGATCCCCAAGAAGACCGCCGTCCTCATCCTCGACCACCTTGCCCAGATGGCATACAAGCAGGCCAAGAACTCCTTCACCATTCCCGGTATAGGAAAACTCCTCGTCGTCAACCGCAAGGCCCGCATGGGACGCAATCCCCAGACTGGCGAAGCCATCAAGATTCCTGCAAAGAAGCAGGTGAAGTTCCGTCTCTCCAAGGCTTGTAAGGACGCGATCCTTCCTCCGAAGGCCTGATAGGACCGACATTTGGAAAAGGCACTTCGGATTCCTTCCGGAGTGCCTTTTTTTTTATTTCTACGATTCATGAAGATTGCCGTGGTCGGTTGTGGTGCGCTGGGAAGCTTCTACGGTGCACGTTTGCTGAGGGGAGGATCGGATGTGCGATTCCTGCTCCGAAGCGACTACGACGTCGTCTCCAGAAAGGGACTTCGCATCAGGAGCTACGAAGGCGACTTTCACTGCCGTCCCAAATGCTATAGGGATCCTGCCGAAATCGGGAGGGCCGACCTCGTCATCATCGGACTCAAGGCAACCGCCAACCAGCAGTTCGAATCCCTCCTCAATCCACTAGTTGGTCCGGACACTGCGGTCCTCACACTGCAGAACGGGCTTGGAAACACCGACACCCTCGCCTCCTTATTCGCGCCGGGCCAGATCCTTGGAGGACTTTGCTTTGTCTGCCTGAACCGGATTGAGCCGGGTGTGGTCGACCACATTGCCCATGGACGCATCACCATGGGGGAATATCAGAGTTGGCCCATTCCACGAACACACGACATCGCCCTGCTCTTCAAGCATGCAGGCATTCCCTGCCAGGTACTGACCTCACTGGAGGAGGGACAATGGGAAAAGCTGGTCTGGAACATCCCCTTCAACGGCCTGGGTGTTGCCGGCGCCATGGGGATCGGGTGCATGACCGGCGATTCACAGCCACCTGACCACTTCGAACGAGTCCCCATGACCACGAAGGACCTTCTGGACTCGGACGAATGGAGCGCCCTCGTAAAGGAACTCATGATGGAGATCATCGGGATTGCCCGGGCGCACGGACATTCCATCAAGGATTCACTTGCAGACAAGATGATGCGGAACACGCGCGAGATGGGAGCCTACAAGGCATCAACCACACTCGACTTCGAAAAGAGCATCCCCATGGAACTGGAAGCCATCTTCCTTGAACCGCTCCGGCGCGCACGGGAGATCCAGTTTCCCTGCCCGATCCTTGAGCGACTCTGCAAGGTCCTTGACCATGCGGAACGGGCCTCCTAGCCCATCAACCCAGGAACTTCCCGGGATTCAGGATGTCCGCAGGATCGAGTGCCTGCTTGACGAGCTTGTGAAGATGCCTTGAGGCCCCGGTGGTTGCGAGGTTCCACCAGGGAGACTTCGCAATTCCCACACCGTGCTCACCCGTGATGGCACCTCCCCACTCAACGATCTGGCCGAAGAGCTTGTCCAGCACCTCGTCCTGTTTGGCTACCTTTTCCGGATCCTCCATGTCCACCATCACGTTGACGTGGATGTTGCCGTCACCGGCATGCCCGAAACAGGCGACCGGAAGACCGTAGTCCTTCTGCAGGCGCGAGGTGAAGAGAAAGAGATCCTCAAGCCTCCCACGAGGAACAACGATGTCCTCATTCAGCTTGGTCAATCCTGTATCCCTGAGGGAGTAGGAGAATTCGCGGCGCAGTTCCCAGACCTTCTCACAGGCTTCCTTGCCGTTCGCCGTCTTGATGAAGACCGGCTCGAGCCCCTGCACCAAACGACGAAGTTCACGAAGGTCCGCCTTCACACCGTGAATGAGGCCATCGAGTTCCACAATGATGTGCGCCTTGCAGCCGTCAAACATCCGGCTCCCTGTACGCTTGCGCGCCGCAGCGAGGGTGAACTCATCCGCCACCTCCAGTGCACAAGGAAGAAAGCCCGCGGCAAAGATTCCGCGTATGGCCGCCGCCGCCTCCTTCATGGTGGCAAAGCCGATCGAAAGCGAGGCCGAGTAGGTGGGCAGCGGCAGAAGCTTGAGCGTCGCCTCGGTGACCACGCCCAGCATGCCTTCCGAACCCACAAACAACCGATGCAGGTCAAAACCCGTCTTGTTCTTGTGGTTCCTTCCCCCAAGCCGGACGACGGTGCCATCCGTCAGGACCACCTCCATGCCCAGGACATAATCCCGGGTGACGCCATACTTGAGGCACTTGGGGCCTCCGGCGTTGGTCGCGATGTTGCCACCGATGGAGCAATCCTTGCGGCTGGCCGGATCCGGCGGGTAGTAGAGCCCCTTTCTCTCGACGCGCTGCTGAAGCTTTGCCGTGATCACCCCTGGTTGCACGACCGCCACGAAGTCGCGATCATGGACCTCGATGATCTTTCGCATGCGGACGAGGGAAAGGGAGATGCCTCCCCTGACGGGAACACATCCCCCGACATAGCCGTGACCCGCCCCTCTTGGGGTGACGGGAATGCCGTGTTTGTGGGCAAAGGCCAGGGTCCTGGAAACACTTTCCGTGGAGCGGGCATCCACCACCACATCCGGCATGTGGGACGCAAACCACTTGTCGCCTGAGTGCCGCGCCCTGCCCTTCTCATCCTCGAGCAGTTCACCCGCCGGCAGGATCTTCCTGAGCTTCGGAATCCAGGCCGAAGGACGTTTCATTCTTCGGTGGCTTCTCCTCGACCGCTCTCGAAGTCCTTCACGAGAATCAGGGCGTCCTCCATCTCCTCCATGGGCACCTGAAGCCTTACAGGACCGACGGTTCCCGTTCCGAAGGAAGAGGCAGCCGCCTCCTCCCCCTGGATGACCGGGTGAAATCCGGCGGCCTCCAGGCGGGAACGCAGAGGCTCCGCATGGGTGATGTCAAACTCGCTATCAATGGTTACCAGTTTCATGTTTTGAATGGGATAGAATTCTTCTTACTTGCCGATCTCCAGGCACTTCATCTCGTTCTGTGAGCGCACAATCAATTTACCATTGGCGAGCGCCATGGGTGCCCAGATGTTGTTTCTTCTGGGTTTCAAATTGCTGAACACCTTGGCCCGGGCCAGTTCCTTGTAGGCCTTGGGGTTGGGATCCACCATGGCCAGCTCACCGGTCTCCCCGTCGAGGATCAGGATCTTCCCATCCGCGAGGATCAGGTTGCCACGGTTGAAATTGGGTTCCTCACCCGTACGCCAGAGGATCTTTCCATCCAGACTGATGCAGGCAAGTCCACCCAGGTGCATCTTGCCCTTCTTGAGGTTCTCGTTGGTGTTCCAGTTGGCGTAGAGGTAGCCGTCATGCAGGATGGCAGGATGAATCTGTGTGCCTTCCTCCTCAATCCAGTAGAGCTCCTTCACATCCCATTTTCCGCCCTTGTGGGAAACCTGGACCATCACAGTGCCGGCTCCATAGCCACCGGTGACGAAGAGCCTGCCATCGCCGATGGGTGTCGGTGATGGTATCATGATGCTGTTGAAGTAGCCGTTGTAGCTCCAGAGCTCCTGACCGGTCTTGGGATCCACACTGAACCAGCGTCCTTCCTTCTTCTCCTTGTCCCCCCTTCCATACATGAGGATCTGCTCCACACCATGGATGGTGTAGACGCGTGGCGTGACGTAATTGGCACCGCCAATGTTCTCCCTTTTCCAGACCTCCCTGCCGGACTTCTTGTCGAAGGCCAGGAGATGACCGGTGGAATCATCAAGGACCGCCGCAACCACCAGGTCACCATGAACCAGCGGCGACTGGCTGTAGCCCCAGCGCGCAGTCTGTTCGATACCGTACTTCTCGCGCAGGCTGTGATGCCAGAGAGCCTTGCGGGTCTTCAGGCTGATGCAGGTCAGGTCGCCCACGCGCCCCATGATGTAGGCGTGGTCGCCATCCAGGGTCGGTGTCGAACGGCTCCCCGGGAAAGGCAGCTTCACCAACTGCGGCGCATACTCGTAGTTCCACAGCTCCTTGCCGCTCTTCAGGTCGAGCACACGGAAAACCTCCTTGTCCGCCTCGGGACGGTCCAGCAGGTAGACCTTGCCGTCCTCGATCGCCGCACCGCCAAAGCCTTCCCCCAACGGAACGGCCCAGAGCTCCTTCGGACCACCGGCTGGCCAGCTGTCAGCCAATCCCTTCTCCTTTGAGACCGCGTTTCGGTCAGGTCCAAGGAACTGGGGCCACTCTTCAGCCTTCAGGGAAAGGACGGATGCGAACAGGGCAAGGCCGCTGACAACAGGGAGGATCGTTGGGAATCTATGCATGTGCTCTAATGACGGATTGCCCAGAGCATGCACTCAGATCGCCGGGCATCAAGCCCAGCCTGCACAAAGCTCCAGGGAAACATCCCGGCGAGATGCCGGTTCTCAGCCTTCCTTGTAGCCGAAAAGCTTGCGCTCCTTGATCAAGACGGCCACCTGAGGAGGCACCATCTGCTCCCAGCCCGGATCGCCGCTCTGCATCTTCTCGAGGACATCACGGGAATAGATGGGCAGGTAGTCTTCCTTGTAGTCGCGGAGTCCCATGATGAACTGGTTTTCGTTCAGGTAGGAATAAAGATGCCGGAGATTGGAGGCAACTCGCAGATTCCCCGCCGTGATCAGGGCACCGGACTTGGAATCCTTGAGCGGATGCACGTAAAGCTTGAGATCATTCTTGAAGAGGCGTCCAAAGGATTCAAGGATGCCACCCTCAAGGTCACCATAGTATTTCTCCTCAAAGATCTCCTTCAGGGTCGGGACACCAATCACGATGCCGCACATCTCCTTGGTGTAGCGGAAGAGGTAGGCCGCCAGACGGTGGAATTCCGCATAATTGGAAATCAGCACAGGGCGACCCATGGAACCCAGAAGGTCCGCACGGTCGAGGAAGTCCTGATGATCAATCGCGCCACCATCCAGCAGGTTGTTGAGCGTCATCTCGAGGAGCACCTCGATGTTCTTGCCCTCGACATTGGGCTCCTGCACGAACTGCGCCTGCGCACACTCGAGCATGTTGAGCGTGGTGTTGGTCACCGGACGAAAACTTCCGCGCTCCACCAGCACACACTTGTTGTAGAGCGTCTCTGCCGGCTGGACCACCTCACCATTGGCGAGGAACATGGTGGCATGGGTCAGGCCTGACTGGACGAGCTGTAGGCTCATCAGGCGGTTGTCCACCTTCTCGAAATCCGGGCCCGTAAACTTGATCATGTCGACCTCGATCCGCTTGGGGGAAAGGTCATCCATCAGGGCCTGGATTACTTCCTCGGGTTTCTCCCACTTGAAGTAGGCCGAGTGGATCAGGTTGACACCGATGGTACCCAGGGCCTCCTGCTGCTGGATGTTGTGGTCGTCCAGCATGCGGACATGCACGATAATGTCATTCGGCTGCTTGCCGGGTTCGGTCTGGAAGCGCACACCCAGCCAGCCGTGGTTCTCACCCTTCCGGCGATAGCTCTTCGCCGCCACGGTGTCGGCAAACGCGAAGAAACGGGTCTCGTTGCCACGCTGCTTGGAAAGCCGCTCGATGAGGAGGTCGTATTCGTGGTCCAGCATCTTCATCAGCCTTTGTCGGCTGACGTAGCGGTCACTCTGACCATAGATGGCGTCGCTGACGACCATGTCGTAGGCAGACATGGACTTGGCAATGGTGCCCGCCGCTCCTCCGACCTTGAAGAACCATCGGGCGACCTCCTGTCCCGCACCAATCTCGGCAATAGCACCATAGATGCTGTTGTCCATATTGACGGCGAAGGCCTTCTGCTGGGCTGAATTCATCGTGTCAGACATAGACCGGGAACCCATATAGGCCGTTCCGCCGGATATCTCAAATTTCAAATGCATGATTCCTCGTTTGAATTCCCCCGGATGTTCCGTTAAACCC
>CAZKNW010000144.1:0-8871 GCA_964554035.1 uncultured Verrucomicrobiota bacterium | reverse complement strand
GACCCGGATGCGCTCCTCGAAGGGCGGTTCGGCGGGAAGGTCACCGGTGCTCATGTAGTCGCGTATATGGTTGAAGATCCAGGGATTGTAAAAGGCACCACGTCCCACGCTGACGCCATGGCAACCGGTCTCATCAAACATCTTCTTGGCCGCCTCAGGCGTGGTGACATCGCCGTTGCCGATGACGGGAATGTGGCGGGCCGCCTCGACCACCTTCCGGATGCCCTTCAGGTTGACAGTGCCGGAAAAGCCCTGTTCCCGGGTACGTCCATGGATAAAGACGGCCGCCACTCCGGCGTCCTCGAGTGCCCGGACCAGATCCGGCGCGGTGAGGTTCTCGTCATCCCATCCAAGCCGCATCTTGGCCGTGATGGGAATCTTGACGGCATCAACCATGCCCCGGACCAGCTTCGAGGTGGCATCCAGTTCGGTCATCATGGCGGATCCGCCTCCGACCTTGCAGACCTTCTTGACGGGGCATCCCATGTTGATGTCGACTGACGAGACGCCCATGGACTCGACCATCTGGGTGGCATCCCTCATTTCCTCGGGGACCGAACCGAAGAGCTGGATGGAGAGGGGACGATCCTCGTCATTGGTTTCGATCAACTTCAGGGCCTTGGGGTTCCTCTCGATCAGCGAGCGCGCATTGACGAGATCGGTCGTGGCCAGATCGATGCCGCCGACCTCACGAATGGTGAGACGGAAGGGCAGGTTCGTGTAGCCGGCGAGCGGCGACAGAAACAGGTTTGATTTCAGTGTGAGCTGACCGAGTTGCATCAAAGAGGGGAGTCTTTACCTCGCGAACCCGAATCCGGCAATGATTTCAGGTTCCTTGATGAAGGCTTGCCCGGGTTCCCCGAGGCGCCTTAAATGCCCGTTCCCAATCGTCCCTGGCGTTAGATTGAATAAGGTGCCGGTGACGGGGTGTCTCCAAGACAACGAACGATTATGAAGTCCTTTCCAGTATCCTGTTTCGTCCTGGCCTGCCTGCTTGTGGCGGCCTCCTTCGCCCATGCCGCCGATTTTGAACTCAAGGACGGAGACCGCGTCGCCTTCCTGGGGGATGTCCTCATTGAACGGGCACAGACCTATGGGCACATCGAGTCCGCACTGACCGCCGCCTTTCCGGATGCCGATGTGACCTATCGCAACCTTGGATGGAGCGGTGACACGCCGGCCGGCATTGCCCGTGCTGGCCTGAGTCTCCTGCAGGCAGGCAAGGAACCAGCGGACGAGGGCTTCAGGCAGATGATGAAGCAGCTCGACCTGGTCAGGCCGACGGTCATCTTCTTCGGCTATGGCATGGCCAGTTCCCTGGATGAGGAGAGCACGCCTGCCAGCTTCGAAAAGGAGTTCCGCAGGCTGCTTGAGGAGATTGGAAAGAAGGAGTTCGGAAAGGACCTCCGCTATGTTTTTCTCAGTCCCTTGAGGCACGAAAGTCTGGGAGATCCCTGGCCCAACCCCTCCGCCCACAATGCGCGGCTGAAGGAGTATGTCGATGTCCTCGAGACGCTCGCCAAGGAGACGGAGAGTCCCTTTATCGATCTCTATGGCGAACTGCGGTCCGGTGATCCGTTGACTCAGGATGGGCTTCACCTGACCGAGAAGGGCTATCTGGAAGCCGCACGTGTGGTCATCCGTGAGCTGGATCTTCCTCCATCCCCCTATTTCCTTTCCAGCAAGGCGGCCCAGGCGAAGGCCCTGAGGGAGGTCGTATTGAAGAAGAATCAATTGTTCTTCCACCGTTCCCGCCCACAGAACATGGCCTACATCCTTGGCTTCAGGAAACACGAGCAGGGACAGAACGCCGTGGAGATTCCCCAGTTTGATCCCCTCGTGGAGAAGGAGGAGGTCAAGATTGCGCTTCTGCGTAAGCTCGATGCGAATGACAGCTTCCTGAGCCGTTTTGAGGAGCCCGAGCCCCAGCCGGTTTCCCTGCAGTTTGCCTCCACCCCCCAGGAAGAGATGGAGTTCGACATCGAGGATGGCTTTGAAGTCAGCCTCTATGCGGAGAATCCCTTCCTCGCCAAGCCCATCCAGATGAACTTCGACGAGAAGGGGCGCCTTTGGGTTGCCAGTTCCGCCATCTATCCCCAGATCAAGCCGGGACAGACCACGTCCGATTCCATCATCTACATCGAGGATACCGATGCCGATGGCGTGGCCGACCAGTCCCATGTCTTTGCGACCGGTCTGCTGATTCCCACAGCCGTTGAACCCGGTGATGGCGGTGTCTATGTCGGCCAGAGCACTGAGTTGATCCACTTCAAGGACACCGACGGCGACGGCAAGGCGGACGAAAGGCGTATCGTCTTTTCAGGCTTTGGCACCGAGGATACCCACCACACGATCCACACCCTGCGCTGGGGACTGGACGGCAAGCTCTACTTCAACCAGTCGATCTACATCCGCTCCCACCTTGAGACGCCCCATGGCATGGTGCGCTTGATCAGTGGTGGTATCTTCCGCATGGATCCGGACGACCTGAGTGTCGGTGTCTTCGCGAAGGGTTGGGTCAATACCTGGGGACATCAGTTCGACCGCTTTGGTCAATCCTTCGTGACCGATGGCGCCGGCTTCTCCGGTGTCAGTTACGGCCTGCCGGGTTCGATGAACCAGGCCTATGCGGGGGCACGGCGGATCCTGCCGACCATCAGCCCGGGACGTTACCCCAAGTTTGCCGGCGCCGAGGTCATTGCGAGTGAGCACTTTCCCGACGACTGGCAGGGTGACTTCATCACCTGTGACTTTCGCGCCCACCGAATCGTCCGCTTCAAGATCGAGGAGAGCGGGGCGGGTTACGTGACCAAGGAGATGCCGGACCTCCTGCGCACTGCCAACGCCACCTTCCGTCCGATCGACGCCAAGCTGGGTCCTGATGGAGCCCTTTACATTGCCGACTGGTCCAACCCGATCATCCAGCATGGTGAGGTGGATTTCCGCGATCCTCGTCGTGACAAGAAGCACGGGCGCATCTGGCGCATCACCGCCAAGGGACGCCCGCTCAACAAGGTCCCCGACTTCTCCAAGCTGGGTAATCGTCGACTGTTGAACCAGTTGTTGTCCAAGAACGAGTTCAACCGAAAGAAGGCCAGCCGTGTGCTGACGGAGCGTGGTGAGGACAAGGTGGAGAAGCCTTTGAAGAAGTGGGCTTCCGAACTGGAGGGTGATGAGAAGAAGATGCGCGCCCTCTGGATGTATCAGGCACTGGAGATCGTCAACGCAGACCTCCTCAAGGAGGTCCTTGCAGCCAAGGATGGAAAGATCCGTGCTGCGGGCGTGCGCGTGCTGGGTGACTGGCTGGATGAGGTGAAGGGTGCCGAGGGACTCCTGGCCAAGGCGGTTGCTGATGAGCATCCGCGGGTTCGCCTGGAGGCGGTCCGGTTGCTGGGACTGGTTCCTTCCGCCCGTTCGGCTGAACTGGCTCTAGCTGTCCTCGACAAACCGATGGATGATTTCCTCGATTACGCGGTCTGGCTGACGATCAATGAGCTGTCCGACCAGTGGGTGGCCGCGCTCAAGAGCGGCGACTGGAAGCCGGAAGGACGCGACAAACAGCTGGAGTTTGGCCTCCGTGCCATTGAGCCGTCGCAGGCGAGCCTCGTCCTGGACCTGCTTCTCTCGGGCAAGAAGATCCCTGCCGATGGCTCCGGCCCATGGTTCGACCTGATCAGCAAGGCAGGTGCTCCTCGTGACCTGCAGCGCATCCTCAATCAGGCGCTTGAAGACGGTGGTTTTGAACCTGCCGCCTTGGCGGATGGATTGAAGGCACTGGCCGAGGCTTTCCGACTCAGGAAGATTCGTCCTGAAGGGAATCTGGGTTCAGTTCAAAGCCTCTTGAAGCATCCTTCCGACGATGTGAAGGCCCAGGCGGCCTCCTTGGTGGGGCAGTGGAAGCAGGGAAGACTCGTGGGACAGCTCATCCAGTTGGTGAAGGATTCCGAAGGGGCTCCTGCCAGCAATGGCCTCAATGCACTTCGCAACATCGGAAACAAGCAGGCCGTCGCCGGGCTGAAGGACATCGCCAAGGCTGACCCTGCCAATGGCAAGGCCCGCCATGCAGCCGCCCTGTTGGCTGCCGTGGACCTGGATGGATCGGTGGACCTGATCATCGATGTCCTCAAGGCGGTGAAGAACGACGAGGCCGCACTTTCACTCTGGCGCGGGATTCTCGCCAACAAGAAGGCGGGTGAAAAGCTGGCTGCCGTGATTGCCGGCAAGGGACTCCCCGATTCGGTCGCCAAGGCGGGTATGCGCGTTGCACGGGAGGGTGGGCGCGATGAGCCGATGCTGGTCCGGGTGATCGGCCCGATTTCCGGAATGGTGCGTTCCGCTGCCGACCTGACGCCCGAGCAGATCAAGGCCCTGCCGGCGCAGGTGCTGGCAAAGGGGGATCCTGCAAGGGGTGAACGCATCTACAGGCGGCAGGAGCTGGCCTGCCAGACGTGTCACGCCATTGGTGGTGCCGGCGGAATGCTGGGACCTGACATGACCTCGATCGGTGCCAGTGCCCCGGTGGACTACCTGATCGAGTCTCTCATCGATCCCAATGCCAAGGTGAAGGAGGGTTATCATTCCGTGGTCATCGAAACGAAGGATGACGAGGAATACAGTGGCATTGTCCGGCGGGAGAATGACAACGAGGTGGTTCTGTTGAATGCCGGAAACCAGGAGGTCTCCATCGCCAAGAACAACATCCGTAACCGACAGAACGGAAAGTCACTGATGCCGACCGGCCTCATCGACATGCTTGAGGATCAGCAGCGACTGGACCTCTTCCGTTTCCTTTCCGAGCTCGGCAAATCGGGACCCTACGATGCCTCGCAGAGCAAGGTGGCGCGTGTCTTTCAGGTGTACGCGCTTCATTCGACCAATCAGCAGTCCGGCGAGGAAACCGCCAAGACAGGGATGGATTACTCGGACCGCGGTTGGCAGAAGATCAACACCACGGTCGTTGGTGGACTGCTCAAGGAGGATCTTGAGGAGGTGGCCAAGAAGTGGGAATGGCGTGGCGTGATCGCGCTCTACGCCGCGGCCCGCTTTGAGGTGTCGAAGGCCGGAAAGGTGAACCTCGAGATCGAGGGTCCCAAGGGAGCCTCGGTCTGGATCGACGGCAAACCGGCAGGCAAGGGATCCAGCATCAGCAGGGAGCTTTCAGCAGGCACCCATTCCATCGTGGTCGAACTGGACCACCGGACGCTCCCTGAGCAGTTGCGGGTCAAGAGCCAGGACGTTTCCTTTCTGGTCGACTAACCACCTTTCCGATGTTCACCGGGATTGTAGAAGAGACAGGCATTGTTGAGGCAATCCAGCCGGTCGATGAAGGAATTCATCTGACCGTAAGGATGAAGACCTGCGGGGAGGGTCTGGTCCTTGGTGACAGCATTGCGGTCAACGGATGTTGCCTGACGGCGGCCGATCTTCAGGAAGTGGGTGCTGAAAAACGGGTCCGCTTCGATCTTCTCCAGGCCACCTGGAACCTGACCAACCTGAGCGATGTGACAGAAGGCTCCCTGGTGAATCTGGAACGGTCCCTTCAACCAACGAGTCGGATGGGCGGGCACTTCGTTACGGGACACATTGATGGCACGGGGTTGATCGTGCGCTGGGAGAAGTCGGGCAAGGATCACGTCCTCGAGATCGAGCCCCCCGCCGACATGATGCGCTACTTCATCCACAAGGGATCCATCGCCATCGATGGCATCAGCCTGACCGTGGCCGAGGTCCTGGAAAGCCTTGTCCGCATCTGGATCATTCCCCATACCCACGAAGTGACCGCGCTCAAGGAGCGAAAGGTCGGAGACCGGGTCAACCTCGAGCCCGATATGCTGGGCAAGTATGTGGAGCGGTTCATTTCGTTGCGGGAGCCGTCCTGACTGGTTTCCTTTCTTCCTCACTTCCTTATTCCATGTCTTTGAATCGGGTGATCTGGTTGGTGTCGATTGGGAGGGAGTCGAGGTTCGCTTGAATCCATTCAGAGGTCTTCTCAGCGTCGAGTCGAGGGTTATCATTGATCCAGTTACCGAAAGGGCTGGACCATTTGGAGTCACTTACCAGATGGAGGCAGATCCGGTTCCAGACGTCTTGAGGAGGCCGGTCCATTTCTTCAGAGGCGTTCAATAAACCGGAAACGAGTTCCTCGCGTTCAGCGAGAAGAAAGAGTTCATACATCCAAGTTACTCGTCCATGACCTGTACCACCCGAGTTTTGGAAATCCAAGTAGACCCACAACCACTTGTGGTCACATTTGTGTTCAGAACTTTTCGAAATCCGTTTCGAGAGTAAGGTCTCAATCAACTCATCCTCATTGCTTCTTCCGACAATCAGCCATTTGGACTTGATGACCTTCCGTTCTACGGCGCATTGCTCGCAAAGATAGCGCGTTCTCCTACTCGACTCAGTCTCTACTCGATTGGCGAGCGTTCCCACCGAAAATAGGACGACAATCAGAACGATTGTGATGACGAAGTCTCGTGACATCTCAAGAGGTGGGAAGTGTTTGGGACCTTGGTTTTTTTGAGTCACTCATCAGGTCGTTCTGCGCAAGTGCATCTGGTTTGAAAGAGTGAATTTCACCGCCGCTCCTTGAACCAGATTCCAGCTGAGGTTCCGAATCCGATCAACATCAGGATGAACACCGCCCAGGTGGCTGCATTGTTGACGGATGGAAGGAAGGTCAGGGCAAGGGCTCCAATCATGGGGCCACTGCAGGCGCCGGCTCCGATGGCGGCCTCGTGAATCCCTCCGTGTTCCGCCTTGTTGTCTCCGGCATCCATCGAGTAATAGAGGGAGCTGTAGTAGACCAGTCCAAGGGCGAATCCGAATCCCACCTGTGCCACGAAGAGCACTGCCAGATTGGCCGGGGTCATCATGAAGAAGAAGGATCCGATCAGGAGGGCGAAGGCACCAAAGAGCCAGCGGGCCTTGTAGTGCCATGCCTCCCATTGCCATAGGACGAGGAAGGAGAGCGCCCGAGCAAACTGCCAGATGGAACAAAAGATGCCTGCCTTGGCGGTTGTCAGTTCAAAGCTCTCGGCAATTTCCGGGATGCGTGGAACCGCGGTCGTGATCGCAATGAAGCCGAAAGGATTGGCCAGGCGCGATAGGTGCAGGAACACTCTCAGTCTCCAGACTGGTCGGGTGGGGAAGGAGTCCATTTCCAAGGGCTTGGGCGGAGGTTCGGCATTCTTGGGTGTTTTGAGCCGGAGGTGCCTCATCAGGAGAATGGATGTAATGGCCTGGGACCCGTGGATCAGGCAGGGCACCATGAAGATGGCCGGGTAGCCGATGGCCTTGATGATGGAGCCGCCCACGAAGTAGCCGATGGCGCCCGTCGTGGCCCAGACCATGTTGTAGATGCCGACCATGGTGGGGACCCGATGCCTGGGAACGTGGTCGGTCGCCAGGGCTTCCAGCGATGCCCATGTGAACCCCATGGAGAGTGAGTTCAGGAAGAAGGCACTGATGTGATTCCATTTCTCCATCCCAAGCAGCCCGGACATCGTGGCCAGGCACATGGCACAGAAGCCGAACAGGATGCTGTTGTGATACCCGTAGCGCTGACCGAAGCGCCCTCCCATCATCGAGGACAGCATGTAGGTGAAGCCGCCACAGCCGGCGAGGTAGAGGTTCTGGGTCTCGCTGAAGCCGTGGAGGTGCTTGGACAGGAAGTAGAAATACTGGAAAAAGAAGCCGACGCTGAAGGACTGGAATCCTTCCAAGACAAAGATCATGGCTTTACCTGGACGCATCGGACGGATAGGAGGCAATAAAAGGCTGGGAAACTGAGGGAGATCAACGTCCTGAGGCAATCATTTCTTCAATGATTTCCAGATAGGCCTCCGTGTTCCTCTGCCAAGAAAATCCGAGGGCGTTCTGACGGATGCCCTTCCTGTCGAAGTTGGAACTCATGGCGCTCTCCATCGCTGTTGCCAGGGCTTCCGAACGCGTTCCGCGGACAAGGATTCCATGTTCTTCCGCCGACAGGATCTCGGGAATGCCACCCACCGCTGTGGCCACCACCGGCAGGCCACTGGCGAAGGCCTCAAGAATCACGTTGGGCACGCCTTCATTCAGGCTGGGAACGACCAGGCAGTCGGCCTTTCGCATCTCTTCGGCGACGGATTTCGGAGGCAGGCTACCGAGGCATTGAACACTTGCTACCAATCTCCTCTGCTTGATTTCAGTCTGGACCTCATTCCTCAAGGGGCCATCTCCGATGAGAGTCAGTGTCGCCGGTTTCCCAAGTCCTTTGCTGACCCTCTCAAAGGCTTCAATCAGGCCAATGGGATTCTTGATCGCGTAAAGGTTGCCAACGTAGAGAAACCGAAAGGGTTGATCCGGTCCCCGATCTTCAGTTGGTTTGTAGAGCTCTGTATCGACGCCGTTGTAGATGGTTGTGATCTTCTGTGATGCGACACCGATTTCCTCCAGTCTTGCCTGCAGGTCCTTCGATCTTGTGATGATCTTCGTCGAACCTTGGCAGGCGTCTTGAATGGCCCTTCGACGGGCTGGGTTCCTGAGATACTGATGGACATCACTGCCTTGGGCGATAAGCGCAAACGGGACCTGATACCTTTGGATCAGGTGGGCCAGCGCGCAACCATCCGGATAGAGCCAGGCGCCGATGACTGCGTCTGGCTTGAATTCCGCAATGACATGGTCGAATTCGTGGCATACTCCCGAGGATTGAAGCAGGTGGTTCCAACGACTTCCAATTCTGGGGATGTAATAATGGGAGGGATAGATGGGGCTCCAGTCCTGATACTCATCGACAGAATTGAAATGCTTCCTTTTCCAAGGAAGGCAAGGGCGGGGCGAGATCACCCGAAGATCGACGTGTTCGGAGAGATGTCCAAGGACGCGGCC
>CAZKNW010000143.1:0-8920 GCA_964554035.1 uncultured Verrucomicrobiota bacterium | reverse complement strand
CGTCTCGCCTGCCGGTCATTGGGGCGTCCCGCCCCGAGTTTTCACACAGCCTGTTTAGCATGTTCTGGATAGAAAGCACCGAAGGTGTGATTCATGTGCAGCCCAGGGTGAAGCCTTGGGGATCAGGCGTTAAGAACACCAAGCGCTGAAGGCGCGGCTCAATTTGGGTGACAACCTGAAGGATTGAAACAGGCCTTCAGCCCTTTCTTGGCTTTGCGCGGATGCGGGCTTCCGTGCTCCTGGAGCCTGCGCCACCCGTCTTGGGTTACTTCTTCTGGTTCTTTTTCTTTTTGGACGAGAATTCGTCTCCTTTGTCCTTGGGCATGCGTTGGTGCCAGGCGAGGAGGGACTGGGTCAGGCGTTCGACGATTTCGGGATTCTCCTTGGCGACGTTGGTGGTTTCGCCCCTGTCGGTCTTGAGGTTGTAGAGCTGGGTCATGCTGCCATCGTATTCGCAGAGGAGCTTCCAGTCGCCGTCGCGGACGGCGAGGTCGGGGAGATCGGATTCACCGTAGTAGGAGTCGCGGTCGGGAGGGCGACGGAAGAAGACGGGGCGCTTGCGGGACTCGGTGGACTTTCCAAGCAGGACGTCCTTGAGGGGTTGACCGTCGAGTCGCTGATCCGCGCGGGGAATGCCGGCGATGCCGGCCAGCGTGGGTGCGAGGTCAATGGCTGCGAAGAAGGAGTCCCTGTTCACGGTGCCGGCCGCCTTGGGATCGATCAGTCCGGGGCCCCATGCGATGAGGGAGGAGCGGATGCCGCCCTCATAGAGGTGGGTCTTGAAGCCCTTGAAGGGACCTGCGGATCCGGCGCCCTGCTCAGGGCCGTTGTCGGAACAGACCAGGATCAGCGTGTTGTCGCGCAGCTTCTCGCTGTTGCGGACGTAGTCGAAGAGCACGCCGAGCTGTTCGTCCGCGGTGTCGAGCACGCCGTGGTAGAGATCCCGCTTGGATTGGTCACCCCGACGTTCCTTGGGAGGGAAGAAGGGGCTGTGCACGTCATCGGGCCAGACATTGACGTAGAAGGGCTTGTCGTCCTTTTCCGCCTTCTTGATGAACTTGATGGCGGCGGAGGTGAAGGACTCGGTCACCTTGGCACGATCCTCCCAGAAGATTTCACCGCGTCCCAATTTGTCGGATCCCAGGGTGTGGCGATGGATGGGTTTTCCGTTGTGCGCGTCGCAAAGGGCAAGCACACGCGGGCCGAGTCCCTCGAAATTGGTCAGCGATTCGTCGAAGCCATACTCGGTGATGAGGGGAGCATCACCGACATCGCGCTGGCCTCCCATGTGCCACTTGCCGAAGTGTCCTGTGGCGTATCCGTGATCATGCAGGCGCCGGGCCAGCATGGGGGCCTTGGGATCCAGCCACTGGGCAATGCCACGATCGTTGTTGAGCTTCCGGCTCGCGAGGTAGGAATTGATCCGCCAGCGCTGTGGATACTGACCCGTGGAGATCGCGACGCGTGACGGAGAGCAGATTGGGGAGTTCACATAAAACTGCTCGAAGCGGACGCCTTCCGATGCGAGGCGGTCGATGTTTTGCGTGGTGACCTCCTTGTTGCCAAAGCAGGAGAAGTCGCCCCAGCCCATGTCATCGATGAAGACGAGAATCAGGTTGGGCTTGGTGGCAGCCTGGGTGGAAAACGCTGAAATCAACAAGCCAAGGGCGAGGAGAGTCCGGGGAATCATGATTCCAGCATAGCGTTCCCAGGGCATGATCACCAATCCTCTGTTTGTAGGAATCGGATCGGTGGGGAAGGACCAAAGGTCCGATTCATGGACAGCCCAGGGTGAAGCCCTGGGTATTCAAATCTAAAACCCACCAAGCGCTGAAGGCGCGTCTCAATTCGACCGACAACCTGAAGGATTGAATCAGGCCTTCAGCCCTCTTGTTGTTAACGGGTATCCATTCCTGGGGCTTCACCCCAGGCTGAAGTTAAAGCGGGCCGTTGGCCCTTCGGATACCCATCATATCTGTGGCCTGGGGCAGAGGACCGGTCTGGGTCTGGGGGCGTCGTCCGAGGCGTCATTTTCATCCGGCCAGTGGTCCAGGGTGTCGCGCAGGTCCTTCAATGTCTCGATTGCGGCCTTCAGTTGGGACTTGGTCATTTCATAGCTGGGTTGCTCGTTGGTGGAGACACCCCGCTTCGCGAATTGTTCCATCCAGGCGTCGTAGGGGATGTCGCCGTTCTCAGGTCGTGTGCAGGCTTTCTCGAGTTGCCGGATGGTGGTGTCGAGGGAGGACAGGGAGGATCGGAGGCGGACCCATCGATGGTTGTCCCAGTTCATTTTTCCCTCCTTGGCGGGAACATCGAAACGTCGGAGGAGTTCTTCCGCGGCTTCCTTGCCTCGTTGGGTAAGGTCCATGATGCGATCCGGAGGCATGTTGAGGTTGAGACCTCCCTCGTCGGGCGTTAGGGGGACACTCACTATTCGATCGCGAAATCCGGGCAGCTTGCTCTGGGTGGTGTCGGTCCAGTTCTGCATGGTGCTGATGATGGTCCAGATGAAGCCGAGAACCTTCGACAGTGGATTCTTGTCCGCACCTGTCGGTGTCTGGTCGAAGCGGTTCCATGCATACACGGGATCGTATCCATTGTCGGGTTCCATGTAGGGTATGAGCTCGTCCTTGGGTGTGCCGGCAGGCTTCTGGGTCAGGTCGATGCTGAACGTGGGACGACGCGGCAGGGCGGAGTCGAAGAAGTGCAGGGGAAAGTTGCTGCTGATGCCGCCATCCGAGAACCAGATCCGTTCAAGGGTTTCGTTGTAGCCTTCCGAAAAATCGACGGCATGGAGCGGGATGGCGCTGAGGAGAATCGGAAAGCTCAGGCTCATCCGGGTCGCCACCACGACTGGAAGATCGGCTGGATCGGGGAGGGGGTGGTAGCCCATCTCGTGTCGCCGTGCCCGGCGTTTCCGGTCCTTGTCGGTGTCCTTGCCTTGTCTTGGATGCTCGATCATCCAGTCCACGACGGCAGCGGGGAAGAGCTTCCGGAACTCATCGGGACGAAAGTAGAAACGATTTTCCTTCACACCGTCCGATTCACGAAAAGGCAGGCGGTAAGGGCGTCCATGCGTCAGGTTGGTGGTCATCATCTCCAGGTTGACCAGGCGGTCCGCGAGTTCGGGATCGCTTTCATCGGTGCCCCAGAGATCACCGAAGGTCAAAGGGCGTTCCTGGTCTGTCATGCCAGCCATCTCGTTGAGACGACGGTGGAGCCATGACGTCAGTGCGGGTGGATTGCAGGCGTTTCCTGTCTCGCCGGGCATGCCGCTGCAAAGACCGAAATGGTTTCCGGAGATCTCACGTGCCGCATCGATCCCGACGGCGATGAAGAGACCAATGACGATGCCTGCGCACATGATGAGAAGACTCAGCCAGAACCATAGGTCGAGCAGGACATGCCCATCCATCTGCAACAGCCGAAGGCCAGCCAGCATGAAGCCGGGTATGGCTCCGAACAGGATGGCGAGCAGGTTTCTCCTGAGGACGGATAGGATCTTTTTCTTGTCGCCCCCGAGAAAGAGACTGAAGAGGCCGTAGGTGCTGGCGGTGGCTTTCGAAGGCTGAAAGAGATGAAAGAGGTTGGTCTCCTTGCGACCATCGTCCTTTGAAGACAGGAAATCGGGAAGTTGCTCGAGTTCCTCGAAACCCCGCTCCGAGCCTTCGGTGTTTCTCCTGTGCTGTGCGGCAGCGGTTAAAGCCGCAGCGATGGCACCGGCCGAGGTGCCTCCGATGTTTCTGAAATCGAAGCGATCAGCGAGTCGGGTGAGCGCCTGGGGATACACAACACCGCTGGTGATGCCGCCCTTCATGACGATGTCGCAGGTCCTGCGAGATGGGGTTTTCTTCATGGTTCTCCTTGGATGAAGTCAAGGGGAGGTCATCAAGAAGAAGCGGTTTCGTCAACGGAGGAACAGGTGAGCGGCTCCTTTCTCTCGTTTCCGTGATCCTTGTGCCTCTGTGAGAGACAATTCTTCTCGAAATCCCAGCGATGCGGAAGACCTCGCGGAGCGACGGTCCCTACCTTTAAAGCGGCCGGCGAGGATTCTGGATCTGCTGCCTCATCTGGCGCTCCTTCTCCTTGTTCAGCTTCTTCTCGGCAGCCGTTGCGGAAAAATCCTGGGTCTCGGTGTGGACGACCTCTCCCTTGCGGATGCGACGGATGACTCTCTGTGTATCGGTCCTGACACTGATGGCATCGCCCCAGTAGCTGGTGGCCGTGTCGCGGATGTCGTCTTTTTCACCGGTCAGGATGGGACGCAGGGAGGCACCATCGAGGGGATGGTGGGTTTCCTGGAAGCGGGTGTTGCAGAGGTCCATGAGGGTTGGGTAGAGGTCAGTGGTCTCGACCAGGGCATCGGTCCTGAGTCCCTTCTTGGAAACACCGGGAGCACGGATCAACAGGACGCTGCGGTTGGCGCGCTCGAAGGGTACGTGCTTTGCCCAGAGCTGATGCTCTCCCAGGTTCCAACCGTGGTCACCCCAGACGACCACCACGGTGTTCTCGGCGAGTCCTGTTTCCTCCAGGGTATCGAGGACCTTTCCGATTTGCCGGTCGGTGTAGCGCACGCAGGCGGAGTAGGCGCGTTTCGCCTTGCGGATGGCGTCGTCGCTGAGGGGGTGGGTCTTTTCCCAGTCGGTCTTGTATTTATAGAACTCGCCACTCTTGTGCCAGAAGGGGGAATCCTTCTTCTCGGGATCCTCGGGCAGGGGGATGTCAACACCCTCGAACGCATCCCAGTCCTGCTTGGGTGCGACGAAGGGAAGGTGTGGCTTGAAGAATCCCAAGCCCATGAAGAAGGGCTTGTCCGCCTTGGCGAGTGCCTTGAGCCTGCTGACGGCCGTGTCGGCCATCTGTCCGTCGGGAAGTTCGTTGTCCTTTTCCACCACGAACTCCATCAGGTCCTTGTGGCCGCCGCCATCTTCACGGTGCTTTCCATTGGCGTAGGCGAAGAAGATGCCCCAGCCGCGCTTCCAGGATCCCAGTGGGGTTGCGAGATCGGTCCATGCATGGGGGACTTCATGGCGGCCGTCGCCCTTCCCGTTGTATTCGTAGACCAATCCATCCGCGGTGTGGGAGATCTTGCCGATGAGGATGGTTTCATAACCACTGCGCCGAAAGAGCTCGGGCATGGACTGGGCTCCGGCCTGTTGTTCCTGGAGCAGTGCACTGGCGCCCTGGTAGAGACCTGCGTTGCTCCGGGTGACGCCAGAACTGGCGGGGCTGCGTCCCGTCAACAACGCATAGCGCGAGGCACCACAGGTGGCCACCTGCACGTAGTGCCGGTTGAAGAGGACTCCTTGCGAGGCCAGGCGGTCCATGTTGGGTGTCTGGGCATGGGTTGCTCCGTAGCAGTTCAGCTCGGGTCGCAGGTCATCGACGGCAATGAAGAGGACGTTACGCTGGTTTTGTGCTGCCTGGAGGGAAAGGCATGCGAGAAAAAGGGTGCAGATGAAAAGGCGGTGCATGGTGCGAATCATGGGTGCTTCTTCGACGTTAAGCCGTGCACCTTGATTCATGCAACAGTTCCGATACGAGGGTGGTCAGCATTTTTCCCTCGTATGGCTTGGGCAGGATGCGCTCCAGCTTGGATAGCAGGGAGACATCGGGGAGGTCCTCGCTATATCCGGTGCAGTAGATGATCGGCAGGTCAGGGCTCTCAATCCTGATTTCCTTCGCCAGCTCAAGGCCCGTCATGTTGCCGGGCATCCTCATGTCGGTGATGAGCAGGTCGATCGTCTCCCTGTGCTCCTCCCAGCGCTTGAGGGCCTCGGGGCCCGAGGCAGCCTCGACGGTGGTAAAGCCCGCCCTCATCAGTAACCTGATCTTTGTCCTGCGAACCTCCTCCTCGTCCTCCACGACGAGGAGCGTGGCCTGAAGAGGAGATGAACTTACGGTGTTTGTTGCAGGGGCTTCCCTTGTATGAACGGCGGGATCGGCGGTGGGAATGTAGAGTCGGAATGTGCTGCCCTCACCGACCTCCGATTCCAGTTCGACCCAGCCTTCGTGCTGCTTGGTGATTCCGAAAACCGAGGAGAGGCCGAGGCCGGTACCCTTGCCGGTTTCCTTGGTGGTGAAGAAGGGCTCGAAGATCTTGAGATGATCAGACGATGGAATCCCCGTGCCCTGGTCAGAGACCGAGATGACGATGTAGTCTCCTGGCAGTGCTTCCGTTTTTCCGGTGATGTCGTCAGGCCCCAGGAACACGTGCTTCAGATCCATCTGGATGCTTCCACCCTTTTCCATGGCATCCCTTGCGTTCAGTACCAGGTTCGTCACGGCCTGCTGGATCATCCCGGCGTCGGCCATCATCTCAGGCAGATCCGGGGCGATGGTCAGTTCAAGGCGGTGTGTTTCACCGAGCATACGCTGGAGCAGCTTCCCAAGATCCATGAGCAGCGTCTCCGCCTGGGTCCGCTTGAAGTTCATGGCCTGCTTTCGGCTGAACGAAAGTAGCTGGTCCGTCACGGTTGCGGCGCGTTCGGCCGCGTTGAAGATGTCGGAGAGGGTTTCGGCATCCTCGCCCTCGAGTACCTCGCTGTCCTTGAGCATCTCGGCATTGGCCAGGATGATCGTCATGAGGTTGTTGTAGTCGTGGGCGGCGCCTGCAGCAAGCTGTCCCACGGATTCCATCTTCTGCATCTGGAGGACCTGCCTTTCCAGCCGCCTTCGTTCGGTCACGTCCCTGGCGATGCACTGGATCTCACCGGATGCGGATTCGGGATCCTTACTGAGGCAAACGTCGAGAATCTGCTCCTCTTCGCCTTCGCCCCGACGGATCTCCAGGCACGCGTCACCGGTTGGACGTGCGGGGGATTCGATCAGGACCTTCAGATCGTGCGCGGATGGGGCTCCTAGAAAATCGTAGATCAAACTTCCCGAAAGATCGGACTCCCCGCCTTCAAACCACTCTTTGGCAGCCGGGTTCATGGAGGTGAACCGGCCCTGCGAATTCAGGGTAAAGATGAGGTCGTTGGCATTTTTCACCAGGGTGTCGTAGCGCGCGGAGAGACGTCCCTTTTGTTCCATCTCGGTTCGGATCCTGTTGGTCTGGCGTGCCACCCTCGTCCTCAGTGCGTAGATCCATACCAGGCCACAGACAGCGACGAGTCCGAACCCCTGGGCGCTCACGATGGCGAATTCCTTCGTGAGCCATGGGGCCTTGGCCAGGACCTGTATGTCGCTCTGGGTGGGCACAATGAGATGGAAGGACCTGGGCTTGTGCCAGGCGTCTGCCTGCAGGCTAAGGACTCCCGATGCGGATACGACGGAACGCTTTGGGAACCTTTCTTCCAATTCCGTCTTTCCGAGATCCGGCAACAAAGCGGTAAAAAGCAGGCGACCATTGTTCAGGATCAGGGAGGGTGGGGAGGATTCCGGGTGACTCTCCACCACCTCCGCCTCAAGGCGGACAAGGCTGGAATCCAGTGCTGGATTCAAGGCGGCGGTGGCTGGAACAAAAACGGGTTCGGGATTGAATTCTCCGGTGGCCTCGCGCCATTTCGGTTGGCGGAGCTCAGGTGAAAAATGACCAGGCCTTGGGAAGCCGATGACCTCAATGTAGCTGCCGCGCCCGGGGACCTTGCTTCCAGTGAACTCAACCATGATGGCCTTGGTCGCATCCTGGATGGCGACCATGCCCGAATCTCCAGTGTAGGTGACCCTTCCTGCAATCTTGACCCTTGTTAGGTCCAGTGGGTCGTCTGCATCGAAATGCAGCAGTTCATTGATGGGGGTGAGGGCGATATCAAAAGGGTCCTTGGGAGCGACCTTCAGGAACTCGAGGTGCTCGAGGTTGGGGATGTGGAAATAGATGCCGACAGGTTGACGGTCCGCATTGGCCTTTACTCCGCAGACGCCGGTCAGCCTGACCCTGGATCCCACCCAGTTCTTCTTTGAAACCTGAGGACCTGCTCCCATCAGTACGGCGTCGAAATCACTTTCGGGATGATGGACGTGAAACTGGATGTTCTTCTGGCTTCGGGTCGCCTTCTCGATGGTTCCTTCAATCTGGACCCATTGGCTGTCCTCGGCGCCCGAGAGCATCCGGCCAAAATGAACGCGCCTGGCCGCGGGCAGTGTGCCTTCCCCCTGTTTTTGAACGGAAGTTGCCTCGACCATGGGAGCGAAGCCCCCCGCGGAAGAGGTGCCGGTCACCTTGACGCGGTCACCCAGTTTGATTGGCAGGCGCCGGTTCTTCTCGTTGACGTAGATCCCTCCTGTCCCGTCCTGGACAAAGAGCACCCTCCAATCAGGATCGTAGTAGGTCACGACGCCATTGAGTTCCACGGAGTAGGCCTTGGCCGGCTCCTCCGGAGACAAGCTCCGTACCGCCTGAGCCGTCTGCAACACCAAGGGTTCGGACGGGAGGCCCTTGGCTGTTTCCGCATTCGCCGGCGGTATCCTGACGAGGGCTCTTGTGAGGGAGAAGGTGCCGTCGGATTCCTTCCAGATGGATCCCACGGTCTGGACCTTCTGCCCGACTTCGGTGGAATCTTCATTCACCAGATGAACCGTAGTGGAGGTCCCATCCGACTTGATGACGATCTGATCATCACCGGACTTGGAGATGATTTCGCCCTCCACCCGGATCAGGCGGGGATCCTTTCGGTTTTCGTATTCCTGCCGAATCCGGGAAAGAGGTATCTGAGGGGCGAGGAAAGGGTCGGGCAAGCCGGGCTGAAAAACTGCGACATCCTCCATGTTGGGGACAAAGACCTTGATCTTGGAGGCATGGGGATCCGTGTGTTCTCCCAGGCTCGTGGGACATCCGGCGACTTCCACCTGGGCACCCAGCAATCCCTTGAGTTCATCCGGAGATGCGTCCTTTACAATGACAGCGACCTGAAACCTCTGAAGGTAAGCGATCACCATTTTCAGGTGCCCCGAGGAAAAACCGGCCTCGATGACAGTT
>CAZKNW010000142.1:0-8949 GCA_964554035.1 uncultured Verrucomicrobiota bacterium | reverse complement strand
CCCGACAAGGATCTTGGCCTCTACATGCACATCCCCTTCTGCCGGAAGCGTTGCCACTTCTGCTACTTCCGTGTCTACACCGACAAGAACGCGGACGCCATCAATGGCTACCTCAACCGTGCGATCCAGGAACTGGAGATGTATGTGAAGAAGCCCTTTCTCGGTGGGCGCAAACCCAAGTTTGTCTATTTCGGTGGAGGCACTCCCTCCTATCTCTCCGTAAACCAGCTGAAGACACTGACCGACCGCCTGAAGGACCTCCTTCCCTGGGACGAGGCTGAAGAAGTCGCCTTTGAATGTGAGCCCGGAACGCTGACGGAAAAGAAGCTGGAGGCAATCAAGGAACTGGGAGTGACCCGACTGAGCCTTGGCATCGAGAATTTCGACGAACACATCCTCGAGATCAACGGAAGGGCCCATCGTTCCAAGGAGGTCGACCGCGCCTATTCCTATGCCAAGTCCATCGGCTTCGACCAGATCAACATCGACCTGATCGCAGGGATGCTCGACGAGACGGAAGACAACTGGAAGCGATGCATTGACAAGACCATCGAGATCGAACCCGAATGCGTGACGATCTATGAGATGGAGATTCCCTTCAACACCACGATCTACAAGAGGATGAAGTCCGAGGGGAAACTGATCGCACCTGTTGCCGACTGGAAGACCAAACGAGCCTGGGTCGACTATGCCTTCCGCCAGTTGGAATCAGCCGGATACACCATCACCAGCGCCTATACCGCGGTCAAGAATCCTGAAAAGACCAAGTTCGTCTACCGGGACAAGCTTTGGGCCGGGGCTGACCTGCTTTCACTGGGTGTGGCTTCCTTCGGCCACATAGGAGGAACCCACTACCAGAACCAACACGACTTCGACCCCTACCTTGCGGCCCTGGACAAAGGTGAACTCCCCGTCTACCGGGCCCTGACCCCGACGCATGAAGAACGCTTCATCCGGGAGTTGATCCTCCAGCTCAAGCTGGGCGAGGTCAGCCGCAACTACTTCAGGGAGAAATTCGGCAGCGACATCGTTGAGCACTTCGAGGGCCCCATGAAAATCCTCCAGTCCTGGGGCTACCTGACCATCGATGGTGACGCCGTCCGAATCAATCGCGAGGGACTTCTCCAGATCGACAGACTTCTGCATGAATTCTTCCTCCCGGAACACCGCGATGCTCGCTACGCCTGAACAAGGTAGGACACGTCATGGAAACCGCTTCAGCTGAAAACGCCGACCTCTACGACATCATTCACCCCCTGGATGAGTTTTACAGGAGGGGCGGCAAGCCGCTGCCACCTTACGAAAGGGTCCCCGGAGAAGCGGTTCCCCAGCCTTATCGTTCGCTGCTCGTCCACAAGGACGACATGACCCCAACGCTGGAAAGGTTTCACGGGGCCAGCATCCACATCCGGGTCCTCGGAAAAACCCACAGTGAAAACCACTACTACCGGGAGGTTATCCTTCAGCTGGATGGAAGCAACAAGCCTGTTGAGTTTGGAGCCATCTCCATCAACCTGGACCGGTTTCCCGAAGGAGCCCGCGAAGCCATACTTGGAGAATCCATTCCACTGGGCACCATTCTTTCTCGCTATTCGATCGAGCACACCAGCCGTCCCAAGGCCTTCCTGAAGGTCGCCTCCGATCCACTCATCAACGAAGCACTCGAGATCAAGGGCGCGCACATCCTGTACGGCAGGCGCAACACCCACTTCGACTCCGAAGGGTTGCCTCTGGCCGAAATCGTGGAAGTCTTACCTCCAGCCTGACTTGAGATTCCTCATGAACGATCATCAGAACTACGACGTCATCATCATAGGAGCCGGTCCTGCCGGGTCCTCCGCAGCCACCATCCTGGCCGAACATGGCCATCGCGTCCTGGTCCTCGAGAAACACAAGTTTCCAAGATATCACATCGGCGAATCCCTCCTGCCCTTCACGAACGCGCCACTGAAGAGGCTTGGCCTGATCGACAAGATGCGGCAGTCCGCCTTTGTTAAGAAATACAGCGTCCAGTTCGTCGCACCATCCGGCAAGGCTTCCCAGCCTTTTTACTTCAACACCCGTTATCCAGACGATGTGGCCCAGACATGGCAGGTTCTTCGCGCGGAATTCGACGAAATGGTGGCAAACCACGCTCGAAGCAAAGGGGCCGACATCATCGAGGAGGTGACCGTAAAGCGACTGCTCAAGGACGAGGAGGATTCCGTGGTCGGAGTCCTCGCCGTGGACAAGGAAGGGAACGAAACCGAATACCGTGCTCCCATGACCTTGGATTGTTCAGGCAAGGATGCCTTTGCCGCAGTCCGCCAGGGATGGCGCAGGAAGGACCCCAAGCTCAACAAGATCGCCGTCTGGACCTATTACAAGGGCGCCAAGCGGGATGAAGGCATGGATGAAGGTGCCACCACCGTGGCGTTCGTTCCCGAGAAGGGATGGTTCTGGTACATTCCCCAGCATGACAACATGGTCAGCGTCGGAGTGGTGGCGGAGGGCAAGTATCTCTCCCGTGACGGAGTCCGGGATCCAAAGGCCATGTTCGACCGCGAAGTCTCCCGGAACAAATGGATTGAGGAATACCTCTCCCCCGGGGAGTCGACCGGCGACTATTACATTACCAGCGAATACTCCTTCCACTCCGAGTATTGTGCCTGCAAGGGACTCCTCCTGGTCGGTGATGCCTTTTGCTTCCTCGATCCTGTCTTTTCCTCCGGCCTCATGCTCGCCCTGAAGAGTGGTGTCATGGCAGGAGATGCCGTCCATGAAGCCATCACAAAGGGAGACTTCTGTCCCTCCCAGTTCGAGTCCTACGGGGCGACCCTCAGGGAAGGAATCGAGAACATGCGCAAGCTCGTTTACGCCTTCTACGATCCCAATTTCTCCTTCAAGGACCTTACCATGAAGTATCCCGAACTGGCGGGCGATGTGACGGACTGCCTGTCAGGCGACGTGAACAAGGATTTCACCAAACTGTTCAAGGCCGTCGAGGAATTTGCACCGGTCCCCGACTCCCTGCCCTACGGAGGCCCGAGGGTGGATGAACCCGAGGCCATGCCCGCCGCCTGATCAGGCGGCAAGGGCATCCGAAACAAACCGCCTTACGTCTTCTTCGCTGGTATCCCAGGAACAGACCAGACGACAGCCGCCCTCCCCCATGGTGACATGAAACTGCCATCCCTTCGCGTGAAGGGAGTTGATGACCTCCTTGGGAAGGTCCACGAAAACCATATTGGCCTCAACCGGTGCCATCAGGCGCGCACCATTCAGCTTTTCAAGTCCCTCACCCAGCAACCTCGCCATCGCGTTGGCATGGGCGGCATGCTTCAGCCAGACGCCGTTGCTCAGGATTCCCAACCAAGGCGCGGACATGAATCTCATCTTGGAGCAAAGCTGCCCTGCCTGCTTGCATCGGTAATCAAACTCGTAAGCCATTTCCCGGTTGAAAAAAACGACGGCATCCCCCACGTGAACACCGTTCTTGGTCCCGCCAAAACAGAGGACATCAACACCCGACTGCCAGGTGATTTCCTTGGGACTCACCCCAAGGGATGAGACCGCATTGGCAAAGCGGGCACCGTCCATCTGGATCTTGAGATCATACTTCCTGCAAACGGCCCAGATTGCCTTGAGTTCCTCCGGCGTGTAGACCGTTCCCAGTTCGGTGGCCTGGGTGAGGGAAACCACCCTTGGCTTTGGGTAGTGGATGTCCGAGCGCTGAAGGACCATCTTCTCCACGGCCTCCGGAGTCACCTTGCCATTCTCACCCTGCATGAGGAGCACCTTGGTTCCGTTGGAGAAGAATTCGGGAGCACCACATTCCCAGCCCTCGATATGGGCCAGCTCATGGCAAAGGATGCTATGGTAGCTTCGGCAGGTGGACGCGAGGGACAACGAATTGGCCGCCGTCCCACTGAAGACGAAAAAGACCTCACAATCCGTCTCGAAGATATCACGAATCATGTTTGTGGCCTCTTCGGTCCACTGGTCTTCCCCGTATGCAGGGCAATGACCCCGGTTGGCTGCCTCAAGGGCCGCCCAGGCTTCCGGGCAGATCCCCGAATAGTTGTCGCTGGCAAAATGCCTTTCCGTTCCCTGATCGAGCATCCCCAACCATAGGAGGGAACCCCACCCGAGGTAAAATGGATTTGTGCCAAGTTGAACCCGAACTCCCCCCGGGCTAGACTCTTCCCAACATGTCTATCGTAAGAAAACTCCACCACACCCGCTACCGGGTCAACGACATCGACAAGACCGTGGACTTCTACAAGCGGGTCCTTGGCCTGGAGGAAGTCAAGAGAAGCAAGTCTCCAAGGGGATCTGAACTTGTGTTCCTCAAGGCCCCGGAAAGCGAGGAACTGATTGAGATCTGCTACTACCCAAGCAGTGGCGGTGTCCATGTTCAGGAAGACCTGACTCACCTGGCGTTCACCGTCGACAGCCTCGATGAGTTCGGCAAACACCTCGAATCGATTGGAGAATCCTACTCTGACGGCCCCACATACAGGGACAACGGCAGCGGCTTTGCCTTTGTGGACGCGCCGGAAGGCTACGAGATTGAACTGATCCAGGGCCCGATCACGGCCTGAACTTCATCCCTGTGCATGATTTGGAGAGCCGGACAGCATGAGTTCGATCTCTCAGGACCGCCCCTTGTGATGGGCATCCTGAATGTGACCCCTGATTCCTTTTCCGACGGAGGACGATTCAATCAACTGGACCACGCCATCGAAAGGGCGCTGGCCATGGAGGAGTCAGGAGCAACAATCATTGATGTAGGCGGGGAGTCCACCCGCCCCGGCGCTGATCCAGTGGCGGAAGAAGAGGAAATCCAAAGGGTGGTCCCCGTCATTGCCGGAATTGGTGAAAGATCCCGGATCCCCATCTCCATCGACACACGAAAAGTCAGGGTCGCCGAGGCTGCCCTGGAGGCTGGTGCCTGCATCGTCAATGACATCCAGGCCTCCAGGAATGACCCCTCCATGTGGGAAGTGGTGGCGAGGCACAACTCAGGCTATGTCGCCATGCACATGCAGGGCACCCCGGAGAACATGCAACGGAACCCGGAGTATTCCGACGTTGTCGAGGAGGTTCGGGCATTCTTCGAGGACCGTCTGCAACGACTCCACCAAGCCAAGGTCCCCAGCGAACGCATTGTTCTCGACCCGGGAATCGGGTTTGGAAAGAAGGTTGTGCATAATTTGGAATTGCTGAAATCGCTTGACCGGCTTATAACAGGCTGTCGGCCGTTGCTGTTAGGCGTATCGCGCAAGTCCTTCATTGGCAAGCTACTTGGATACGCAGTGGACGACCGGCTCCCTGCATCACTTGCCTGTGCCTGCTGGGCGGTGGTCAAGGGCGTGGGAATACTTCGGGTGCACGATGTACCTGAAACCGTTCAGGCGGTGAAGATGTACCAAAGCCTTTTGGAATGATCAGGACATAATGGAAAATGAGCCCGACATGTTGGTGATGATGCTGGAAGCCATCTGGCGTCCGGCATTGGAGATCACCATCCTTTCGATTCTCATCTACCGCCTTTTCCTGATTCTCAAGGGAACACGAGGCTGGGCCGTGGTACTGGGGCTGACCGCGGTTCTTTTCGTCATTCTTGTACTCACCGTCCTGACCAATGTCTTCGGCCTTACCGTCCTCAGCTGGCTGATCCGCTGGCTGGTGCTTGCTCTCCCCTTCGCCGCCCTGGTGATCTTCCAGCCCGAGCTTCGAACCATCCTCGCCGAGTTTGGAAACCGACCGGCCCTCAAATCGACCCGTCAGGAGCGCGAGAACATCGAAATCCTCATCCGATCGGTCGAGAACCTGTCCAAGGCGCGGATGGGTGCCCTTATCGCACTGGAACGATCCATCCACCTGAGGACTGTTGTGGAGTCGGGTGTGGAGGTGGACTGCACAGCCACCCCTGAAATGTTGGAAACAATCTTTTTCAAGAACAACTCCATCCATGATGGTGGAGTCCTGATCAAGGGTAACCGTATCACCTACGCCGCCTGCATTTTCCCCCTGACCCAAAGCCGCACCCTCGATGCCTCGGTGGGCACGAGGCACAGGGCGGCCCTGGGTCTGAGTGAAGAATCGGATTCCGTGATCCTCGTGGTCTCTGAGGAAACCGGGGCGATCTCCTACGCCTACAAGGGCCACCTCGAAAAGAACACCTCGATCAATGGTCTTCGCTCATTCCTATCATCCATCTTCATCAAGCAGGTCAAGCCGCGGAACATGAAAGCCTGGTTCCGGCTTCAAAGGATGCAACAAGGCCGCAACGACACTCCTTCGCGCCGCAGCGGACACACTGAACACATCCGAAAGGAAGAAACGGAATCCCAAGGCACCGTCAACCCGAAACCCCAGAACTCGGAGACCGCATGAAGGTTCGTGACGTCATTCAGAGGAACTTCGGGGCCAAGCTGACATCCACCGTGTTGGGAGCCCTCATCTGGCTCAGCATCCAGACCAGTATCCAGCGGTCCTCAAACGATTCATCTGACGAAAAGATCAAGCTTGCCAATCCGGCGGAAGGCGTGCTCCCCGCGCCCCCGGTCGCCACGCTTCCGAAAGAGGCATCGCCACCTTCGGTCGGGCAAAGTGAGCCCTTCAAGCGCCCGGTCACCATCCTTCGTGAAGGAAGTGACGCCAATCTCTACAGGATTGAACCTTTGGAGGTCAGCGTCGTGGTCCAGGGGGACCGGAACCTACTCAAGGAAATGGACACCAAACAGATCAAGCTGTTTGTGGATGTCGCCGACAAGAAAGACAGACTCCTGAAGGCAGACAGCAAGAGCATACCTGCTCAGATCCTCGCCCATACTCCCGCCGGAGTCAGCATCGTCGAGATCGAACCGGCCCTTGCCAGTATCGAGCGAATCCAGATCCGGAAGGCGGAGACGGAAACCAACCAGCCTCCAGCCAAACCCACAACGACAACCAATACCCCTCCCAAGGAACCTGCTCCCGAAGCCGGGAGACAACCCAATCAATGAGCGAGAAAAGCAAGCGCATCTTCGGCACCGACGGCGTTCGAGGTCGTGCCAACGTGGAACCCGTAACGGCTGAAACCGCCCTCAAGCTCGGCCGCGCTGCGGCCCATGTCTTCAAGAATCTCGAATCCCAGGCCCGAAGCCGCGACCGGCACCAGATCGTCATCGGCAAGGACACACGCCTCTCGGGTTACATGCTGGAGAATGCCATCTCCTCGGGGATTCTTTCCATGGGAGTGAACGTCGTCTTCATTGGCCCGTTACCGACACCCGGCGTTGCCTACGCGACCCGCAGTCTTCGTTGTGACGCCGGACTCGTGATCACCGCGTCCCACAATCCCTACGACGACAACGGCATCAAGTTCTTCGGTGCAGACGGCTACAAGCTGGCCGATCCCATTGAGTCCCAGATTGAGGAACTTGTCTTCAGTGGAGAGATCGAGAAGGTACGCCCCACAGCCAATGAGATCGGCAAGGCCATCCGTATCGACGATGCCCTGGGCCGCTACATCGAATTTGCCAAATCCTCCATTCCCCGTGGCATGACACTCGAAGGCATGCGGGTCCTCGTGGACTGTGCCAATGGAGCCTCCTACAAGAGTTCACCCTGCGTTCTGAGGGAACTGGGAGCCGAAGTGATCGTCACCGGAAACACACCCAACGGCACCAACATCAACGAGGAATGTGGCTCCATGCATCCGGACAACATCCGGAAGCTCGTCCAACATTATCGTGCTGACATCGGAATTGCCCACGACGGCGACGCCGATCGCGTACTGCTATTTGACGAGAAGGGAAACCTGGTGGACGGAGATGACATCCTCGCTGTCGCGGGCCTAGACATGCTTGAGCGGAACACCCTTGAGCAGAAGACCGTCGTGGCCACGGTCATGAGCAACGCGGGCCTCGAGTCTGCCATTACGAAGGCTGGCGGAAAGATCATCAGGACACCTGTTGGGGACAAGCACGTCATCGATGAGATGCTTTCCAACGGCTACAATCTGGGGGGTGAACAAAGCGGTCACATGATCTTCAGGGATTACAGCACGACAGGCGATGGGCTAGTCGCCGCCCTTCAGGTCCTGCTTATCATGAAGAATCGCAACAAGAGACTCTCGGAACTGACCCGCTGCTGGGAACGGTTTCCCCAGGTCGTCACCAACGTCGTCGTGAAGGAGAAGCCGCCCATCGAAAGCATCCCGGGACTGCCTGATCTCATCAAGGAGGCCGAGGATGCCGTCAAGGCAAAGGGGGGCAGGATTCTTCTCCGCTATTCGGGTACCGAGCCCAAGATCCGTCTACTGATGGAAGGGAGCGACGATTTGCTTCTCCAGGAATGGTCCCAAAGAATCAGTCTTGAACTGAAGAACCAGATCGGAGCCTCCTGAAACCCTCTAGCCGGTCGAAGGCGGAAAACGTTTCCTGAGCGTCGCCACAAGGACTCCGTTGGCCTTGGTCGATATCATCTCCAGAGGAGAGATCCCCAATGACCACGCGGTCTTCAGGGCCCAGATGATCAGCAAGGCGGTGATCAACATGTTTGGCCAGGCATTCAAGGCCCATTGATGATCCCATGTGAACTCGATCGTCCTATTGAAGGGCCAGAAGTAGGGAATCGGCCATTGGTCACCATCCGGTCCCCGTGCGCCAACAATGTCACCAAGGAGATGGAGATGAAAACTCAATCCCACGAGAACCCCGGTCTTGAACCTGTCCTTCACCAAAAGACAGGCCACCACGCAGGTCAACATGCACAAGGTCAGATTATGTCCAAGCACATGATGATAGTCCGACCACCAGGTAAGGGGATGATCTGAATTCCTTGTCAGCAACTCTGCGACGATCCCAAGACCATCCAGGTCTGGAACCACCCCAGCCAGCGTGACGCAAATACGTTCCCTCCTGTCGAGGCCCGCCGAAGTCGCGACCGTCCAGCCGACCAGAAAATGTGTAACGGGAC
>CAZKNW010000141.1:0-8953 GCA_964554035.1 uncultured Verrucomicrobiota bacterium | reverse complement strand
CGACGTCAGCAGGACAACATCGAGCTCATTGCCAGTGAGAATTTCACCAGCCCGGCGGTCATCGAGGCCACGGGATCGGTGCTGACCAACAAGTATGCGGAGGGTTACCCCGCCAAGCGCTGGTACGGTGGCTGTGAATGGGTGGATGAGGCCGAGGAACTGGCCATCGAACGAGCAAAGGAGCTCTTTGGTGCCGAGTTTGCGAATGTCCAGCCCCACTGTGGCAGTTCCACCAACATGGCCGTCTATTTCTCCATGCTGCAGCCCGGGGACAAGATCCTGACCATGGACCTCAGTCACGGTGGCCACCTGACCCACGGCAACAAGGCCAACTTTTCAGGTAAATTCTTTGAGGTGGTGCACTATGGTGTCAGCAAGGAGACCGAGTTGATTGACTATGATCAGCTGGCAGCGATGGCCGAGGAGCACAAGCCCAGGATGATCACCGTGGGCGCCAGTGCCTACCCCCGGGTGATTGACTTCGCGCGGATGGGAGCCATTGCCAAGAGCATTGGTGCCTACCTGCTCGCTGACATCGCCCACATCGCGGGAATGGTGGCGGCCGGAGTCCACCCAAGCCCGGTGCCTCATGCGGATTTCGTCACGACGACCACCCACAAGACCCTTCGTGGCCCCCGCGGCGGCCTGATCCTCTGCAAGGAGGAATATGGCAAGGCCATCAATTCACAGGTCTTTCCCGGCATCCAGGGTGGTCCCCTGATGCATGTCATCGCCGCCAAGGCCGTTTGTTTCGCTGAAGCGTTGCGTCCTGAGTTCAAGACCTACCAGGAGCAAATCGTCAAGAATGCCGCCGCCTTGGCGGCCGGCATGTCGAATAACGGCTACCGACTGGTCAGCGGTGGGACGGACAATCATCTGATGCTGGTGGATGTTGGTGAAAGGGACATCACGGGCAAGCAGTGCCAGAACGCGCTGGACGAGGCGGGAATCACGGTCAACAAGAACACCATCCCCTTCGAGACGAGATCTCCGTTCCAGGCGAGCGGCATCCGGATCGGAACGCCTGCGGTCACGACCAGGGGCATGAAGGAGCCGGAAATGGCCGAGATTGCGGACATGATCAGCGAGGTTCTTGCCGACGTGAATAACCTTGACGTTGCCAAGGCCGTCCGCGACCGTGTTCGAACTCTGACGGCGAGGTTCCCCTTACCTTATTGAAGACGTCCGTCGTTTCTTTCGTCCTTCGTTAGATTCATTCTAACTTCCGGACGGAAGAGTTACAGCCAATAAAGGAAAGCAGGGCTGAAGAGGGTTCTCCCCGGACCCGTTACGCATCCTCAATTTCCCCCCAATCAGCAGATCCCTATGGCAGTTAAAAAGAAAATTCGCACCCGCAGCAAGACAGGTGCACCCGCCAAGGCCCGTCGCCCCAAGGTGAAGGGCGTCCCCGATCCTCGGCAGACACGGACCACCTACAATACCCTGGACGCCGAGCACAATGATCCGGACAGCGTGGTCCGGGAGTATGCCGCCACGATCGAGGATGATGGTGAAGAGGGTGTAGTGATGGAGATACGCAATCTCCAGTGCATGAACATCATGGAGCTCAATGCCATGGCGAAGGACATGGGCGTAGACAACTTCGGCACCATGCGCAAGCACGAGGTCATTTTCCACATTCTGCAGAAGAATGCGGTGCGTGGTGGTGTCCTGGTCGCCGAGGGCGTGCTCGAGATCCTGCCAGAGGGATTTGGATTCATCCGCTCCCAGGCCTTCAGCTACCTGCCATGTCCCGAAGATGTCTATGTGTCGCCTTCGCAGATCCGTCGCTTTGACCTCCAGACCGGCGACAGTATCCGTGGCCAGGTTCGTCCCCCCAAGGAGAGCGAGCGCTTCTTCGCCCTGATCAAGGTGGAGACGGTTGGGCTCGAGGATCCTGAAAAGGCAAAGGAAAAGACCCATTTTGACAACCTGACGCCCCTGTTTCCGAATGAGCGTTTCATCCTGGAGACCGGGCCCGATGAGCTTTCCAACCGTGTCCTCGACCTGGTCTGCCCGATCGGCAAGGGAACCCGCGGACTCATCGTGGCTCCACCCAGGACCGGTAAGACGGTCCTAATGCAGGGATTGGCGAACGCGATTCTTCAGAACAGCAAGGATGTCTACCTGTTCATCCTCCTGATTGACGAACGTCCCGAGGAGGTGACGGAAATGGAGCGGACCTGCCAGCCGGCCGAGGTCATCAGTTCCACCTTTGACGAACCCCCTGAGCGTCATGTCCAGGTGGCGGAGATGGTCATCGAGAAGGCTCGTCGCATGGTGGAGCACAAGAAGGACGTGGTTATCCTCCTTGATTCCATCACCCGTCTGGCCCGTGCCTACAACACCGTCCAGCCCCACTCTGGAAAGATCCTTTCCGGTGGTGTGGATGCCAATGCCCTCCACAAGCCCAAGCGCTTCTTTGGCGCGGCCCGAAACATCGAGGAGGGAGGTTCCCTGACCATCATGGCCACTGCCCTGATCGATACGGGCTCCCGCATGGATGAGGTCATCTTCGAGGAGTTCAAGGGCACCGGCAACATGGAGGTCCACCTGGATCGTCACCTCGTCGAGCGTCGCATCTTCCCGTCCATCAACATTGAGCTTTCCGGAACCCGCAGGGAGGAACTCCTCTACCATCCACAGGAGCTGGACAAGATCAGTGTCCTTCGTCGTGCCCTTACCGGGGTGCCTCCCGTGGAGGCCATGGAACTGCTCCTCAACAAGCTCAAGAAGACCAAGAACAACATCGAGTTCCTCATGGGCATGGACATCCGATAGGGAATCTCAAATTTCCAACGGGGTGGGGTGGAATCGGATGTGAATCCGATCACTGGATGGCAGGTAGCCGCGTTTGAGGAGGGGCTCTCGCTCCCGCAAGTCCTACTTCTTCTCTACCGGCCCACGGTCTGGCTACAGCAGCTATCTGGGTTCAGAGAAGGCGACCTTGGAAAGGGGGACGCATGCAGGCCCGGGTCCCAACCCGGGGATGCCGGTCTTCAAACGAACGGGTCCCGGGTCAGCGGATTCACCCACTTTGGTGACTGGAACGGCTGGATTCTGGCATTCAAAAAGCCTGAATTGGGGGTTGCTCACCGATTTTTCAACTGATACCTTCCGCGCTCTTTTTGACGTTGGGTGCGTCCACACGGTGTGGTCCATCCGTCTGTCACGGCCTTTAAACAACAGCCGGAACCGGGTGGTTTCGGTGGCCACAAGAACACCAAACACAATCCCTTCTCCGGGGGATGGCCCTTGATCAAGATTGGGTCCTAGCAATCGGATATACATATTATGGCTAAAGTCACCATTCAGGAACTATTGGAAGCTGGCGTTCATTTCGGACATCAGACCCGTCGTTGGAACCCGAAGATGAAGCGCTTCATCTTCGACGCCCGCAATGAGATCCACATCATTGACCTCGGGCTCACCCTGGAACAGATCGAGGCGGTTTGCGCCAAGATCAGCGAGACCGTTTCCAAGGGTGGAAAAATACTTTTTGTCGGCACCAAGAAGCAGGCACAGCAGGCGGTGAAGGAAATCGCCACCGAGACCGGCCAGCTTCACATCACCGAGCGTTGGCTGGGTGGCACGCTGACCAATTCCAAGACGGTTCGTCGTTCCATCGGTCGCCTCAAGGAGATCGAGCGGATGCAGAAGGATGGCATCATGGCCACCTACGGAAAGAAGGAGCAGGCCTCCTACAACCGTGAGTATGCACGCCTTATGCGCAACCTCGATGGTATCCGCGACATGGGCGACAAGCCTGCGATGATGTTCGTCATCGACGTGAAGCGCGAGCACAACGCCGTGGCTGAGGCGCGCAAGCTTCGGATCCCGTTGGCCGCTGTTGTCGATACCAACGCGGATCCCGACCTCGTTGATTTCCCGATCCCTGCGAATGATGACGCGATCCGTTCCATCCGCCTGGTCCTGAACGTGGTCAAGGAGACCATCCTTGAGGCACGTGCCAAGTGGGAGGCCGCCGAGTCCAAGCGCAAGAAGGAGGAAGAGGAGCGCAAGGCCGCTGAAGAGGCAGCCCGCGCCAAGGAAGCCGCCGAGAAGGAGGCCGCTGAGGCAGCCGCCAAGGCCAAGGCTGACATTGCTGCCGCCCAGGCTGCAGCCACACCAGCACCGGCACCGGCACCGGCACCGGCACCGGCCGCTGAAGAGGCAGCACCCGAAGCCCCTGCGGAAGCACCGGCCGAGGAAGGCAAGGAGGGTTGATTCCCTCCGGTGTTGCAGACCTGCAACGCTGCTGTTCCACAACTGAAACCTTTCACCTGAATTACTGAATTCATTCCTATCCTATTATGGCTGAAATCAAAGCATCAGACGTTATGAAGCTCCGCCAGATGACCGGCGCGGGCATGATGGACTGCAAGAAGGCATTGGCAGAGAGCGAAGGCAACTTCGACGCCGCCGTGGACTACCTCCGTCTCAAGGGGGCCGCTGCGGCAGGCAAGAAGGCCGGACGTGCCGCCAACGAAGGCGTGATCGCCCAGTTCATTCTTCCTGACTCCAAGGCTGGCCTGATTGTTGAGGTCAACTGCGAGACGGACTTCGTCGCGAAGAATCCCGACTTCCAGTCCTTCTGTGCCGACCTGGCCAAGGCAATCGCCACGGATCCTGCCACGGACATCGAGGCATTGCGCACCGAGCAGGTTGCCAAGATCGGTGAGAACATTGTCGTTCCCCGCAGCGAGCGCATGGAGGTCGATGGCAATGGTCTGGTTGCCGGTTACATTCACACCGGTGGAAAGGTTGGCGTTCTCGTCGAGGTGGGATGCGGCAAGGCCGAGTCTCCCGATGCTGAATCCTTCAAGCAGCTCGTCCGTGACATCACGCTGCAGATCGCAGCCGCGAGTCCTGTCTGCGTCCGCCGCGAGGAGATGGATCCCGAAGTGATTGAGAAGGAGCGCACCCTGGCTGCCGAGCAGTTCAAGGACAAGCCTGCCATCGCCATCGAGAAGATCCTCACCGGCAAGATGGAGAAGTTCTTCCAGGAGCAGTGCCTCGTGGACCAGGGCTTCGTGAAGGAAAACGGCGACATTGCCGTGAAGGACTACGTCTCCAAGGTGGGGAAGGAACTGGACGACGAGATCACGATCCGTCGCTTCATCCGCTACCAGGTGGGTGAGTCCGCCGAATAAGCGGGGTTCCCTTCAAGAATTACACCAAGGGTGCATCCGGACCGGGTGCACCCTTTTTTATTCCTGGGATGCTTCCCCCTGCCATGCCCAGATCCTGATGAGGTCGTTCTCATGCAGGGAGGCCAGACTGCCTTCATGAAAGGCGAAGGCCCTGGCACCTGCCACGTGGGGAAGGTTGCCGAGTTGCTCAAAGGAAGAGGTGTCCCAGAACCATGCCTCTGGTTCCGCGGCTTCGTTGCTGGTCAGCATGCGTGCCTTGTCCGGGGTGAAGGCGATGGCGAGGACACGCCCCTCCAGCTTTCCGATGGAGATGGGTTTTGAAAAGGCGTGGAAGGGGTGTCGATCGAGTCTTCCGTTCCCATGTCCCACCATGAGGTGATTTGAGGACAAATGGAATGCGAAGGCGGAGATGGAGTGAAGCTTCGAGACGAATCTCCCGGCAGGACGTCCGTTGCGGTAGTTCCACAGCTCGAGAACATCCATCTCCTCCTCGGTACGCAGGGTGGCCAGCCATTTCTGATCCAGATCCAGAGTGGCCATCCGTAGGGGCGGAAGATCCATCCTGATGCCAACCAGTCCGCTGCTCTTGTTGGAGCCATGATCCATCTTGATCCATCCCTGCCTGGCATGCATGACGGCGCTGATGTAGCCGGGATCCGCTTCCTCCCTTGCGAAGACGGCACTCGAGATGCCTCCGGCGGAGATCACCCCATCGTTCCAGGAGAGCGGAGTGGCAGGGAGCATTGATCCGTTCTTCCAGATGGTGACGAGGCGTGCGATGTTGGTGGCACTGTTGTCGAGCAACATGTTGTCCCTCCCCTTGAGAAGCTTCCCGAAATCCTCCCCGTGGCCGACAGAGATTTCTTCCATCGACATTCCTACGCGAAATCCATCTGACCTCTTTTGATCGAGGAAGCCCATTTCAAAGGTCTTCGGAAAAGGGTCAGCCAGATGCAGGTGATTGCCTTCCATGGAAAAGGACATGGAAGGGGGAGGCAACCAATCGGGTTTCTTCCTTCTTCGGGAATCCCTTCGCGGTGGCGCCGGGGTGTCGGGCTTGAGCAAGGTGGCAAGTTCGACTAGAGGGCCTGCTGGTGCGGTGGCGCCTTCACCTATTGCGGTCGGTGTAGGCAAAAGCGAGATAGCCCCATCGGATCTGCCGATGACCACGAATGAGGCATGGCTCGATAGGGTGATGGAGGTTGGGAACCCATTGATGTCTGCCACCCGCGAGGCAAAGAGCGGGTGTGGGATCTCCAAGCCTTCCCGGGGAATCCAAAACCTTGCTTCTCCATCAGTGGAGGTCGTGACCGCCAGCGTGCCATTGGGGGACTGGGTGGCGGAGGTGATTACGCTGGAATGCCCGACCAGAAGCCGGGTCTCCTCTCCGCCAGAGATCACTTCCATGATTCTGGCGTCCGGGTGTCGACGGAGGAGGAGATCCCTGCCGGTGTTTGGAATCCTGTAGCCCTTCACCCTGAGCTTATCGCCCTGTTTGCCGTTGGTCTGGAAGCGTTCCGGATCGGTGGCCGAGAGGGACAGGCCGGTCCCGAGATCATACTCCAACATCTCGAAGGTGGGTGGAGTTCCGCCTTGGCCCACCTGGATCTCGATGCGGTGGATCGGGGAGACGTCGTAGGTATGGGTCATCGCCGCACCGCCTTCTCCCAGACCCTGCATCACCGGGTGAATCAGATGGGTGCCTTCCGGGGAAAGCTTTCGAACCTGTTTGCCTGTCCAGAAATCCATGGCTGGAAGAGATGCTCCGAATCGATTGGTGAGGAGCTGGAACGGAGGGAAAAGGACCAGTCGGTTTGGGACTGGGACAAAGATTGTTTCTCGATCACCAAGGGATCCATCCGATCTTCTTCCTTGGATCGTTGGTTCATCTCCCAGGCTGAACATGAGTCGTCCATTCCTGAGATCCCAGACCTGGTTGTCGGCATCGAGCGCGAGCCATCGATCCTCCGCCACGTGGATCTGCGGCTCGGGCAGGGCTTCGCGGGTTGCCGACGGGGCAGGTGGAGGCACGGAGAAGATCCTGCTAGCGGATGGAAGATCCCAGAGGGACACCGCGAGTTTTTCATCCACCACGACCAGATGACGGTTGTCCGGACAGAGATGAACCTGCTTCAGTCCTTCATCGATGAGTTGGACGGACTGAAGCGAGGAGACCAACATGGGTTCTGTTTCCAGTTCCGGCGGTGTTGGAGGAGCCGGTTTGGACGAAACGCGCAGCGTGTCCTCAACCTTGGTCGCCACCCTTTCCATAACGGGCGATTCCTCCTTCACTGGCGCCTTCTGGCTGCAACCCAGCGAAAGGGAGGCAAGAAGGCATGCTGCAATGACGTGGCGATTCATCGGCAAGGGCGGTCCGGGATTCCAACCTGAGGCTACGTAGATCTGTCTGACATGACAATCTCAGTTGAGACCGACAAATTTTCCGTATTGTTGTAATGGCCTGACCCTCCGTGAAACGGCACCCTGTCTACAAATGGAAAGAGACACGCACAGCAAACTGGTGGGTTATCTACTGTGGTTGTTTGGTTTCACGGGTTCCCATCGCTTCTACTATGGTAAACAGATAACGGGTGTCATCTGGTTCTGCACCTTCGGTTTTTTCCTGATTGGCTGGATCATCGACCTGTTCCTCATCCCGGGCATGGATCGAAAGGCTGACCAGAAGTACGAGCCGGGGAAGCACGACTACACGGTTTCTTGGATTCTCCTGACCTTCCTTGGTCTGTTCGGCATCCACCGTTTCTATCTGGGGAATTGGGTAATGGGCCTCATCCACCTGATGGCTGCCTGTGGACTCAGTCTGGCCAGTGCCCTGACCGGGATTCCCTTCGTGGTATTGCTGCTGCCGGTCCAGCTTTACGACCTTTTCACCCTGAACGGCCAGGTCGCCGCGGCCAACAAAAGGGGCTGATCACTTGGCCTGCACGGATCCTTCCGGAGTCCGCAGCCGGACGGTCAGGTAACGACTGATTGACGAGAGATCCGCAACGGCCTGCTGGATCACCTCCTCGGATGCGCCCTGTGAGGGGTCCAGCTCGATCGTGAGCTTCCAACCAAGATGTCGCCGTAGATCGACGAGGGCAGTGAGTTGTTCCTGGAGGGTAGGAAAGGGCAGTGCCCCCAGTGATTCCTTCAATTTGGAAGGCTTGAGGATGGGGCTGCCCTTGTCCAATGCCATGGGAATGATGAGTTCACCCGGTTCGGGCAACAGGGGCTTCAAGACGGCGGCCTGTTGCAGTTCCCTGAGCAATGCCCCGGATTCCTCTTCGCGATAAAGTTCCGCATTGAGAAGCTTGAGTCGCGATGCGATGTCGAGCAGGTGAATCCTAAGCAGCTTGAGGTGTGGATTTCTTGAGGGCTGTCCGGAGGAGAATCCGATCAGGCGATGAATGTCCTTGGAGGTCAATTTCCAGTCATAGTCGATGGTGTTGGAAGGGACTCTTGCTGATCTTTCCGAAGTGGGGGGCATGTCCACGAAGATCTGGTAGGGACCGAAGGCCTTGCCCTCCAGAGGATAGAGTTCCGGTGTGGCAACCTTTTCCAGTGCTCCGCCCGGCTTCAGGAGCACCTTTTCAAAGGTGGAGTTCAACGAGGTCGAGATCCCCCCTACGCGCTGTCCGTTTCGATCCACGTGCCAGAGCTGGAAGTCGGCAGGCCAGTCGAAGGAAATATCCTCAGTGCCTTCATTCACAATCCGGATCGCAAACTCGATCGGATCAAGGTTGGTGGGCTTCTTGGGTGCTTCCTTCGTCTTTGGGTAATCGGGCCGAACCCATTGG
>CAZKNW010000140.1:0-8956 GCA_964554035.1 uncultured Verrucomicrobiota bacterium | reverse complement strand
TATAGCTCACGCCCGAAGGCAGGAGGAGTCGACCTTCCTCCCTTGCCAACTCCAGGAAGGCACGTGCCCTTTCCACCACATCGACCTCCGCCAGGGCCGGTCTCTTGTCGAAGGTCACATATCCCGTAAGGAAGGTGTCCTCGCTCTTGATGGACTGCGGACCACGGCTGTACCGAATTTCAGCAAGCTGGGTCAACGGGATCTGCGTTCCATCCGGCGCAGGCACCATGATGCGGTGGAGCAACTCGATGTTGTCGCGCCGTTCCCTCTGGTAACGCACCCGCACGGGATAGCGTTCCCTGCCCTCGACCGTCTGGGTGGTGGTCATGCCTCCCACAGCAATCTGGATGACATCCTGCACCGTCTTCACGTGCAGACCATAGCGGGCAATCGCCTCTCGGTTGATCTCGATCTCAAGGTAGGGTTTCCCAACGATCCGATCGGCAATGACCGTCTCCGGCACGACGCCCGGCACCTCCTTCAAGAGGGACTCGAGTTGGAGGCCGACGCCTTCGATGGTCTCCAGGTCCGGCCCCTTGACCTTGATGCCCATGGGCGCCCGCATGCCGGTCTGCAACATCACGAGCCTTGTCTCAATGGGCTGGAGCTTGGGGGCACTGGTCGTCCCTGGAATTTCCGATACACGGACGATCTCGGCCCAGATGTCATCCGGACTGCGAACACCGCTCCACGCAGACCTGCCTTCATTCAGCGCCGGATCGAGGGCCGCACGCCAAAGCCGGAAGGGCATCCCTCCCTCATCCGGAACCAGGGCGCCGGACTCATCACGCTCAAAGCGCCCTTTCACCTTGTAGGGCTTTCCATCCGGTGCCAGCAAAGGTTCACCGGCTGCATTGCGGAAGAAGTCTTCACCGCCCTCATCATAACGGAACAACGCGCGTTTCCCGTCCTCATCACGCAGGTATTCGGAATGATAGTTCACCACCGTTTCAAACATGGAGATGGGCGCTGGATCCAGCGGGCTTTCAGCACGACCCAGTTTGCCAACCACCTGAGACACCTCGGGAACCGACTGGATCGCCAGGTCCTGTTTCGAAAGCACATCCGTAGCCTCTCCGATCGAGGCATGGGTCATGGTGGTGGGCATGAAAAGGAACGACCCCTCATCCAGGGAAGGCATGAATTCCTTGCCCATCCCTGGGAAGGCATGGGCCAGTGACGCAAGAGGTCCGGTGGTCCGGACACCTTGAGGCAGCCAACCGAAGACACGGCCAAAGCCCAACCAGACCATCGCCCCCAGGATCACAAGCAGGGTGGGCAGCGAAAGAAACCAGACCTTGTGGTCGAGTGCCCAGATCAGGATTCCCCTGTAGCTTCTCATGAAAAGGTAGATCAACGCCAACAGACCGCCGACAACGACGGCCACGAAGAGGAAGTTCGAGAAAAGCGAATGCTCCGGTCCCAAAGGCCGCCAATGCCTTGCGAGCAACCAGCCGACTCCCAGAACCGCCACGACATCCAGGACCCGTGTCAGTATGGAATCGGATGAGGCACCCTTTCCAGACCGGTCGTAGCCGCGAAGTCGTATCACCAGGTGAAAAAGTACCGGGATCAGCGCAAGGGCGACCACGATCGAAGCCACCAGAGCGAAGGTCTTGGTAAAGGCCAGCGGCTTGAAGAGCTTTCCTTCGGGTCCTTCCATGGCAAACACCGGCAGGAAGCTGATAATGGTTGTCGCCACCGCCGTCAGGACAGCCCCTCCGACCTCGCGCGTTGCCTCAAAGATCAGTGAAAGCGAGCTGTGTCCACCCTCCGCCGCTCGCCCCTCACCCCTTGCCCCTCTCAACTTCTGCAGGATGTTCTCACAGATCACGATGCCCATGTCGACCATCGTGCCGATGGCGATCGCGATTCCGGAAAGCGCCACGATATTGGCGTCCACTCCGAATTGACGCATCGCGATGAAGGTCATGAGCACCGCCAGCGGGAGAAGTCCCGAGATCAGCACCGAGCTGACCAGGTGCCGCACCATCAGGAGAATCACGATGATGGTGACCAGAATCTCCCCGGTGATCGCCCCATTGAGGGTCTCAAGCGTCTCGTGGATCAATCCCGAGCGATCGTAGAACGGCACGATGACCAGCTTGGAAAAGATCAACCAGTTGGGCCTCTCCGACTCACCGAGGGAACGATGGAGTTGAAGCAATTCATCTGGCGTTGGGTCCCTCCCAAGATCATGTGACCCAAGGAACGCCTCGATCTCCTTCACATCACCTCGACTCCAATCGATGAAGACCTTTTCCGGCATACCGGGGGCGATCTCCTCCGCTATCGTCTCCTTCACCGACTGGATGGTCTCCAGGGGATTCTCACCGTAGCGCGCCACAACCACCCCCCCCACGGCCTCAACGCCCCCCTTGTCCAGAACGCCTCGCCTCAAGGCGGGGCCCAACTGGACGGTGGCCACGTTCTTGACGTAGATCGGCACGTTGTCGCGAACGGCCACCACCGTGTTCTCCAGGTCCTTGACGGACTTCACGAAGCCCAGGCCACGAATCACATACTCGACGCTGTTGATCTCGATGCTGCGGGCTCCCACATCCAGATTGGCCATCTTCACCGCATTGAAGACCTCCGTCAGCTTGATGTTGAACACGCGAAGCGCATCAGGATCCACATCGACCTGATACTCCTGCACGAAGCCCCCGATGGAGGCCACCTCGCTGACACCCCTGGCCGATTGCAGCAGGTAACGCACATACCAGTCCTGGGCACTACGCAACTCCCTCAGGTCCCACCCCCCGGTCGGCTGACCCTGCTCATCCATTCCCTCGATGGTGTACCAGAAGACCTGGCCCAAGCCGGTGGCATCCGGTCCCAGCATCGGCCTCACCCCTTCCGGCAGGTTTCCGGCCGGAAGACTGTTCAACTTCTCGAGGATCCTCGAACGCGACCAGTAGAAGTCGACGTCCTCCTCAAAGATGATGTAGATCGAACTGAAACCAAACATGGAGTAGCTGCGCACCGTCTTGACCCCAGGGATCCCCAACAGGGAAACGGTGAGTGGGTAACCGACCTGGTCCTCCACATCCTGCGGTGAACGGCCTGACCACTCCGTGAGGACAATCTGCTGGTTCTCACCGATGTCCGGAATGGCGTCCACCGGCACCGGATCGCGAGGAAGCTCTCCCATGCGCCAGGCGAAGGGGGCGTTGCGCAATCCCATGAAAAGCACGAGCGCGAACAAGAGCACCACCACCACCTTGTTCTGAAGGCAGAACAGGATGAGGGAGGAAAGGGGTGTGGTACGAGGGGCGAGGGGCGTGGGCTCGTCACTTCTGGTTGAATCGTTAGCCATTTTTTCCTCCCTTCCTTGTGAGAGCAAAGATGGTATTTGTGAGGATGGCTATGACGTGATCGCACTTGGCCGTTCGGTCTTCGACAAGTTCTTTGGTGAACCAACGCCGAAGACGAATGTATCGCCCTCGGGTTTCGCGGGCAGAACCCCGAGCAATGACCAGAAAACGGATGTATTCCTTCGTCGATTCTCTGCCATGCCCTTCCTCGATGTTCGCAGCTATGGAATCGGCACTCCCCAACTGCTGAGACACCAGTTTAGGCAATGCAGGCCTGTTCGCCAAAGGCGTCAGATCCTCAACCACGAGATCAAACAACTCCATCGAAAGCCGGTATCCCTCAAAGCTTTCCAGTGAATCCTGACTCATTTACCACCTCCCTTGTCCATCGTCCCAAGTCCCTCGCCCCTTCTTCCCTCCCCCAACACCCTTACCTCATCGCCGCAGTTGAACATGCTGCTGCCGAAGTAGGGATTCTCGGTTCCCTGTTTCATCTGTAGCCAGTCGGCACCCTTGCCGCCGGCAGCCATAGGACAGTGATAGACATAGAGCGGATGGTCCCCCTTGATTCCAAAGGCATCCGCAGCAGCGATCACCCCCTGCGAAATCGATTCAAATCCCTTTCGCATGGCCTTGATCTCCGTGGACTCCTTCATGGCCGTGACGCCCGTCTTGACCTGCTTGAGGTGCTTCATCCAAGCCATGTGTGCTTCATGTTCCAACAGGGACATGTCCACTTTGCCCAGCATCTCCTCGAAGATCTCCAGCGCCTTCGCCGCATCCGTCTGCTTGTCGTGACTCAAGGCATCGCTGACTGGAAAATAGGATGAGATGAGATACTGAAGCTGACCGATGAACTCGACCGGAGCCTCATGCCGCTCGACACCCTTCGCACCTCGCCCCTCGTCCCCAGCCCATTTCACCCCATTCATCATGCTGGGACCGGCCAGGATCTGCACGGCACTATCGATCTTGAAGGCACCATGGGTGACCACGAGTTCGTTCTCCTTCAGTCCGGAGCGCACGATGTATTGATCTCCAGCCTTGGGCCCCAATTCGATCACCCTTGCTTCGAAATGCCCCGGCTGCCTGGGAAGTTCCACATACACGACGGCACGCTTGCCCGTGATCAAGGGAGCGGAGGCCGGAACCACAAGGGGGATCTTTTCATTGTCGACTCCCGCCGGGAGATAGCCCAGCGACTCCGCGCTTACCAGGGCCATGCCACAGACGGGACAGTCTCCCGGGGCATCCTTGACGATCTCCGGGTGCATCGGGCTGATCCACTTGCCCGCCAGTTCCTGATTCATGACCTTGCCATCCGCAAGCACCCGGGACCGCACCACGGCATTCACGAACATGCCCGGCTTCAACCTGCGGTCATGGTTCTCCACATTCACGCGGACGCGCACGGTTCTTGTTTCGGGATTCAAAACCGGGTCAATGAAGGCAATGCGCCCCTCGAAGCTTTCACCGGGATGCGCCTCCACCGAAAAGGAAACGTCCTGGCCAAAGTGCAACCAGGCAAGGTCGGACTCGTAGGCATCGAGCAACACCCAGACATGGTCGAGGTCGGCAATCGTGTAGATCGGAGCACCCGTCTCCACATACTTGCCCTCCACCGCCTCCTTGCGGATGACAATCCCTCCCGCGGGGGCATAGACCGTCAGGCGATCCGTCAACGTCTGTTTCTTCTCAATGGCGTCGACCTGCTCGGAGGTCAGTCCCCAGAGAACCAGCTTCTCCCGTGCTGCCTTGATGGTTTCCTGAGCACGCTGCCGAAGCAGTTCATTGGGGGTGTTCTTCAGTTCATTGGCTGTCTGAATCGCCTGGATCAATTCCTCCTCCGCAGCCAGCAGTTCGGGACTGTAGATTTCCACGAGGTGGTCTCCCTGCTTCACCTGCACACCGGTGTAATCCACGAAGAGTCGATCCAGGCGCCCGGGAAACCGGGCAGTGATGTAGGCCAATCTTGTCTCGTCATGGGCAATCCTTCCCGACATGCGGACATCCACGGTGGGCATCTCACGACGCACCGGCGCCGTTGGGATTCCGGCGCGTTGAATGGCGTCTGCACGCAGGGCGATCTGGCCAACGGGAAGCTGGGGGCCCGAACCCGAGGTCACGGGAATGAGGTCCATCGCACACTTGGGACATTTTCCGGGACCCGGCTGCCTCACTTCCGGGTGCATGGAACAAGTCCAGAAACGGACCTCCGAGGCGGAGGACTCCACCCCATGGTCGTGGCCAGCATGACCGGAATGGGAACCGGTGCTTCTTCCGATGAAAAAGGCCACCGCCGCAAGCAGCAGTATGGGAATGAGAATCTTCGGTTTCATGGTTGGATTTCCTGGGTTGTGGTCCCTACCGCAGACTGCCCGAGGCCTCCTGCCAGCATTTCAATATCCGCGTGGGCCTTGAGGCGATTGGCAATGGCCCTTCGCTCCTCCAGTTCAAAATTGAGCAACACCCTTTGGGCATCGATGAGGTCGAGAAAGTCACCCTTCCCCGATTCATAGCTTCGCCTCGCGACATTGAGTGAGCTTCGGGCCTGGGGAAGGAGCGACTGCCCGTAGAGTCCGGCCTTGCGGCCGGCATCCCGGTATTCGTAGAGAGCCGTCCTCAGTCGGGCCTGAAGCATCAGCTGGGCATTCCTTCGTTCGGCCCCCAGACGCTCCCGTTCCATCGCGACCTCCTCCCGCATGGCACGGTATTTTCCGCGCCAAAGCGGAAGGCTCACGGACACCATGGCCATGGCGGCATCCTTGCCACTGTCACGAACACCCGGTGTCCTCGCCTCTCCCGTCACAATGTAATCAAATCCGATTCCAAACTGGGGCAAGCCCTTCAGCCTTGCCTCCTCCTCCCGGTGATCTTCCCTTTCCATCCGCATGGCGATCGACTGAAGGACAGGGTGTGAGGCACGCTGGCGTTCGAAGAGGTGTTCCTCTTCCGGCAACCCGGGAAGAGCATGGGAAAGGGTTGGTGCGGGAAGCAGCGCATCCGCCTCCCTGCCCAGCCATGCATTCATCCGCGCCTTCAGGGGAGTCCTTCGATCCATCAGGGAAGCCAGTTGATCCTGCACCCTTCCCAGTTCCACCTGCGCCTTGGTCACGGCCCCAAGATCGCCTCCCGTCTTGAAACGTGTCTGGGCCACGGCCTCCAGCTGTTTCAGAAGCTGCAGGTTCTCCTCAGTGACACGAATGGATTCCTCCAGCCAGCCCAACTCATGCCAGAGCTGCTTGACCTCTCGGACCATTTCAAGCTGTGCGGCCAGGACCTCCTGATAGACAGCCCTCGCCCCGGTCTCGGCGACACCCGTTGAAGCATCAAGATGCTTCAGCCAGGGGAGCGGTTGAACGAAGCCAATTCGATGTTCCTGCGGCCCCACCCGCGTTTCCACACTGCGGGCGAACCCGGACCAGGTCAGTTTGGGATCCGGCCACGCCCTCGCCTGGGGAATGCGCCTCTTGGTCGCTTCCCATCGGTGATGGGCGGCCTCAATGGAGGCGTTGTGGAGAAGTCCAAAATGGAGGACTTCCGAAAGGTTGCTTTCAGCATGGATCTCATCGGCTTCATGGGCCATCAGGCGGCCACCGCTCAAGGCCAGTAGAAATCCCAACAGGGAAATGGATAGTTGTTTCATCTAATCTGAGTCTTTGCCCCGTTTACGTGTTGGGGCGGTCACGGAATCACACAGGAACACCACGACACCATGCCGGTACGTGGACACACTTCACATGTGGATTCCGGATCTCAGATCAGAAGCCGGCAGTTGAGCCGGAAGAGGGGAAGGATCGAAGCATGGACTCCATGCTCTTCGAGGAAAACAGGACGCAGAGGCGGTTCTGGAGCCTTCAGGGTCACCACAACGTTCACCGGAGCCACCAGCAGGCGCTCCTGGTTCGTCTCCAAACGATGGGACACTGGCTGCCTGACAGGACGCGGCGCAGGCGCTTCCGCACAGCAGACCATGACGTCACAGGCACAGGCACAGGATTCCTCATCCGAGGAACCCGCAGCCTCCACAGGCGCATTGGCAAAGACTCCTGCCGCAAGGCAGAAGACCAGCAACCAACCAGCCAACCTGTGATGAAAACCCGTCGTCGTTGGGTTAGGGATAGCAGAAGCGGCGAAAAAGATCAATTGTCCGAACGATTCCAACCACCGCCTTCCTTTGTCATGGGCAACCGTCCGCCGCTTCTGTTCAATCTTCGCATGACGTGGATTTCAAAACTTTTCAATGCGGACGACGAGGACGTGACACGGGACCGCCTGCAGCAGCCCGAACGCGAGGCCATCATGGATGCCCTCCACTACATGATGTTCTGTGACCACATCATCACCCGGGACGAGGACAAGATGCTGGAGGCCATCAAGGACCAGCTGGCCTGGGACTCGGTGCAGTCCGTCGACAGCTACGCCAAGGAGTCGACCCACCGCGTCCGAAAGGCCCTCGAATCCACGGAAGAAGAGAACAGACTGCTCAGGGACATCCGAAACCGGGTGACTGGAGAAGTGGCCCGGACACGGATGCGCCATATGCTCGACCGGATGATTGATGCCGACCACCAGATCTCCCCGCGTGAGATCGAGGTATTCAGGATCCTGACCGACGAAGCGCCGTCCCCGAGGTGACGCCCTTCCCCATCTCCCACAACTGAGGGACTTTCCGGGACTTTTCAAAAGTCCCAACCCTCTCGACAAACGAAACTTTGGATGATTTCCTGCTGTTTCCGTTTTTGCAGCTGATCGTCCCCTAGTCGTCCAATGTCCTCATGCTCAGACAGGAGTTTCTTTTTCAGGTCCCAAAGCGGGTTCCGGGCCGCCTTCGCATGCCTGTTGATGCTTATCGCAGGAAACACCCGCGCCCAGTTCGTTCAAACGATCACTCCTTCGACCGCACGGCCAGGAGATACTGTTCGACTCGACGGCCTTCAGCTGAACACCGCGTCATTCCTAAAAGTCGGGCAGAATTCGGCACTACCCTTGATCACACCGACTCTCATTTCTCCCAATTTCATCTTTTTTGTCGTTCCGCAGGAAGGCGATGCTGAAACCGGCACCATCAGTTTCTACAACAGCTCGGGCAGTTTCCTTCAAAGTTCGACCCAGATCCTCACCATCCTCCCTCCCATCACGCCGGTCATCACCAGTTCATTGACCGGAACGGGGATCCAGGGCGCGGCGTTTTCCTACACCATCACTGCCGACAACCATCCAACGTCCTTCGGCGCATCCGGCTTGCCTCAGGGCCTGGAGGTCAACACGGCCACAGGGGTGATTTCAGGCACCCCGAACAATTACGGAAGTTATCCCGTCACCATCACCGCCTCCAATTCCGGCGGCACCGACACCGAGACACTGAACCTCACGATCCACCCACCGGCCCCCATCCTGCAACCGCCCTTCGCCGCGGTCGGAGTCAAGGGAACGACCTTTGAATACCAGGTGGTTGCCTCGAACAACCCCACCACCTTCGCCGCCGCCTCCCTTTCCACGACCATCCCGGGATTGTCCATCAATTCGACCACCGGACTCATCTCCGGCACCCCTGCCATCTCCGGCGATTTCCAGATCACGATCATCGCCTCGAACGGGGGAGGCAGCGACTTCGAGACCTACCAGATCAAGATCCA
>CAZKNW010000139.1:0-8968 GCA_964554035.1 uncultured Verrucomicrobiota bacterium | reverse complement strand
AGGTGATGGGCCAGTTGACCATGCAGCGGACGCCGGCGTTGCGGATGACCATCAGCATGTCGTCCGCGCTGGAAAGGCTTTCCGCCATGGGCTTCTCGATCATGATGTCGAGTCCGGCATCGGCGGCGCATTCAACCAATTCCAAACCTTCCGCATTGTCGCTGTAGACATAGACCGCATCGAGCTTCTCCGTCTCGATCATGGTTTCGTAGTCGCCATGGACGGCACAGCCATACTCCTTGCTGGCGCGCTCGAGAAGGGGCTCATTGGGATCCGCCACCGCGACAAGTGTGCCGTCCTTGCAGGAGGCCAGGTCCTTGAGGTTGTCCCAGATGTGGTCGTGGGTGAGACCGAGAACGCCAATACGGATTTTGGATTTGGAAGCTGCCATGGTTTGAAGACGCTACTGCGCCCCCCGGTGAAAGGGCAAGAGGAGAACACCGAGGAATGAAGACGACGGAATCAGGCCTTCCTGGATGAAGGTCGCCGGAGTGCCTTGATGATCAGGGTCAAAATGAAACAGCCGGCGCAGCTGAGGACAATGGTGGGGCCGGTTGGGACGTTGAGCTGGTAGGCGAGGATGATGCCTCCGACACCGCAAAGGGCTCCGATGCCGGTGCTCGTGATGATTTGTTTCCGCAGGGTGCGACTGATGTTTCGGGCGGCTGCGGATGGAATGACCAGAAGGGGAGTCACGAGAAGAATGCCGACCAAGCGTACACTCGTGGCCACAGTCAAGGTCAGGGCCAGGATGAAGAGGTAGTTGTACTTGCGGACGGGAATCCCGCAGATCAGCGCCAGGTCTTCGTTGGCGGTGATCAAGGTCAGCTCATTCATGTAGGTGATGAACCCGATCATAACGACGACAGCGAGGACTCCGGCGGCCACAAGATCACCGGTGGAAACGGCAAGGATGTCGCCGAACAGGATGCGGTGAACCTCACCGCGGTTGTCGCCTCGCATGCGGCTCATGAGGATCACTCCGAGGGAAATGGAGGTGGAAAGCAGGAGCGCCATGATGCTGTCGGTCATCAGCTCCGTCTTCTCCTTGAGCCAGAGCAGGGCAGTGGCGATCAATACGCTGAACAAGGCAACGGTGATGGAGGAACTCACCCCGAGGATGAGACCGACGGCGACACCTGCGAGGGCGCCGTGGGCCACCGTCTCTCCGAAGAACGCCATCCGCCTTGCCGTGACATACACCCCGGTGAGTCCGCACAAAGGACAAAGGATCAAGGCGGCGATCAGCGCACGCACCATGAAGGCTTCCTCGAACATGGGTCAGTTTACGTGGTGGTGATGATGCTGGTGGTCATAGGGTGACACATGTGACCCGTATGCCTCTTTGAGCGCCTCGGCATTGAGGACGGCCTCGGGCGTTCCCGAGCAACAGAGCTTCCCGTTGATCGCGTGGATCAGGTGGGCGTGCTTGTAGACCATGGAGAGATCATGTGAGACCAGCAGGACGGTCATTTTGTGCCGCGCATGAATGCGGGCGATGAGTTCGTAGAAGCTCTGCTCGCCGGGGGTGTCCACACCTGCGGTCGGTTCGTCCAGCAGAAGCAGGTCCGGGGACTTGGCCAGGCTGAAGGCAATCAGCATGCGTTGCATCTGGCCTCCGGACAGTCCGGCGACAGGGCGGTCGAGCAATTTTTCCAACTGGAGTTCCGGAATGGACTCGATGAGATCGGTGTCGCGGTGGCAAGAACGGTTTCCAAAAAGGAAATTACCGCAGTGCGGATGGTTGAGATGGAGAAATTCCCTGACGCTGAGGGCGAATCCACGGTCGAAGGCGATTTTCTGCGGCACGTATCCGATCTTGGGCCGGACCTTGTCGAGTGAAGACTGCCCGAACAGATGGATGTCTCCCGAGGTCTTGGGAACGAGTCCGACAATGGTCTTGATGAGCGTGGTCTTGCCGGAGCCGTTGGGGCCGATCACTGCGACGACCTTCCCCTTGGGAATATCGAGGCAGATGTCCTGAAGGATGTGCTGTCCGCCGAGATGGACGTTCAGGTGGCAGACCTGGACGGCGATGTCGTTGGGGTTACAGCACGAGTCGCTCATGGTGTGGAAAGGTATCGGACCAGCGCATCTGCGTTGGCCTTCATCGATTTTTCGTATCCCTCCGGTTCGAAGGGTCCTGTTTCCAAGGGATCGAGCTTCCCGATCTGCAGGGAGAGGTCCTTTGCGATCTGGTTGGCCAGTTTGGCGGAGAACTGGGGTTCGGTGAAGATGATCTTTGCCCCGCTTTCGCGAATTGTCTCGTAGAGCTTCTTCAGATCCTGCGGGGAAGGTTCCACATCCGGGACGGCCTCAACCACGCCTGCCTGTTTGAGTCCGTAGCGGTTGACGAGATAGCCAAAGGCATCATGAAAGGTGATGAAAGGGGCATCCGAAAGGCCGGAAAGTCTCTGCTCCAGTTCCTCGTCCAACTTGTTCAGGCGTTCCGCATAGGCCTTTGCATTTTCCTGGTAGATCGAGGCATTGGCTGGATCCCTTTCCGCGAGGTAACTGCCGATTTCAAAGGCGGCCTTGGCTGCCAGACGCGGATCCAGCCAAAAATGGGGGTCGTGTTCCCCATGGTGATGGTGGCCATGGTCGTGATCCTCATGCCCGGCATGAGAGAAGGGGATGAGATCCTCCCGCAGGGTCGAAGTGACTTCGAAACGGCGTGGGCGTTCTCCTGATGCCGCGTTCGCAATGGCCCGGTCGAGCCAGCTTTCCAATCCCAGTCCATTGAGGATCACAACATGGCCACCGGCGAGGGTTCTCATGTCCTGCGGGGTGAACTGGTAATCATGGGGACCCACTCCCGGGGGAAGGAGGTTCTTCACGTCCGCGGCATCACCGGCCACATTGGCGGCGAGGCAGTAAAGGGGGAAGAAGGTGGTGAGGACCTGAAGCCTTTGTCCGGGCTCCAGCTCCTTGTAGGCAATGGTTTTCGGACCACAGCCGATGCTTGTCAGGAAGAGTGCGCCTATTGCAGCAAGTAGAATCAGTCGCTTCATGCCTATTCGATGGATGCTTGGCTTATCATGTAAACCATTCGCAGATGCAAATCAATCGCACCAAATGGGTAAAATTCAACCGCCAGTGTCGAGAGACGTCTGGCGGTTGGCGAAAGACCTGGGCCCTTACTTCATCAGGAGGGCCTGACGGGCGCGCTTGATGCACTTGCTCATGCGGCGCTGGTAGGCGGCTGGGAGACCGGTGTACTTCCGGGGGAGCATGCGTCCCTCGTCCGTCACGAACTGGCGGAGCAGGTTGACGTTCTTGTAGTCGAGCGTCTCGATCGTGAAGTCGGTCTTCGGCCTGGGCCGCGGGGTGCGGTATTCCGTACGGGGGCGGTTGGACTTGCCAGAGTTGTCAGTGAGTTTCTTTTTGGCCATGGGAAAGGGGGATTACTTGATTTCGCGATGGACGGTGCGGCGCTTGAGATGCGGATTGTATTTCTTCAGCTCAAGGCGCTCTGGCTGCAGCTTCTTGTTACGCTGGCCAAGATAACGGGAAGTGGGCTTTCCCTCGGCCTTGGCCTCGGTGCATTCGAGTGTAACGGTTTCGCGTGGCATAATGCTTTACTTTGCTTCTTTGACGGACGCCCTGTCGGAGTCCGAACTGTCTTCTACGTCGTTGATTCCGGCACTGCCGACGGAACCCAGCTTGCCGAGCCGCTTGTGGCCGACGGCGCCGTCCCGTTCCAGCTGTGCCTGGGCTTCCACGGTGAAGCGGGCCCAAGGAATGGCATTCAGGCGGGCCTTGGGAATGGACTTCCCGGTGAGCTCGCAGATGCCGTAGCTGTCTCTTTCAATGCGCTTGAGAGCTTCGTTGATCTCGTAGAGCGCGTCCTGATCCGCCGACAGGAGCCCGAGGGCAAAGTCGCGGTCAAAATTGTCTGTTCCAGAGTCCGCCATATGGAGGCTGTAGCCGTCCATCTGCTCTGCGGATTCCTTTGCCAGGCCGGTCATCTGACCCTCAAGCTGGTTTCTCAGATCAAGCAGGCGCTGGTAATACTTAACCCATTCCGATCGAATTCCACTGGGCACTTCGTTGGCCGATTGTGCCTTGGCCGACTTCTTTTTCTTGGGCATCGTTCCAAGAATCGATGCCAGGGTAGCTGCTGCTACAACCTTACCGCCCGTCTTTTTGACCGGCTTTTTGGTCGTCTTTCTGGCAACGCCGTTGGTGCTTCCGTTGGCAGCTGCCTTTGACACAGCCTTCGTTGCCTTTGGAGCAGCCTTTTTCTTGGCTGGGGCCTTCTTTTTGGCCGTCACAGCCTTCTTTTTAATAGCCACAGTAAAAATCTTACGGTTGTAGTCTGTGTTTCAGGGCACCACTACAGGGCACTCTGAAAATGAGGGGCGAGACCTTAGCAAACAACTTTTCGATTGCTACCAAAATTTTTAGAAAAATGTGGGGGTGGGAAAATCCATGAATGGGCGCTGTTTACACGGGATTTGCCAGCGTTTCCGCGCCGTATCACTGCCTTGCCAGATTCTCCAGCCAGGACAGGGCCGCCTCGAAGATGATTTCGTGACCTCCGTCAAAGATGTTGATCTCAAAGGATCCGGACTTTCTATGCAAAAGGACGGGTTTGCTGCCAAAATGCGGATCGGGTTCCGTTGGGGCGTCCTTTGACAGGGAATCCGGCAGTTCCTCCTTTTCTGTCACGTACTTGATCTCCCGTTTGGAAAAACGGTCCTTTCTGGTCGCAATGGCGTTGAAACCGATCATGGACTGGCTGACCGGAACACTTCCAGAGTGACCGTCGTGGATGCCGACATTGATGGAAACGGGGAAGGGTTTCTTTTTCAGTTGGGGAAGGTAGGTCAGTGCGGACCGTCTTTTGCATTCCTCCTCCGCGTTGGGATCCTCGTCGGGGATCCCGCCCGCAGCAGCCACAATCTCGTCAGCATAGCGGAGGCCTGCCTTTTTGGTCTGCGAATACCAGGCTTTGAGGTCCGTGATGCCCACCCAAGCGGAGGCTCCAGCCCATTTTTCAGGAGCCCGACCTGCCATGAGAAGCGTCGCGTAGCCGCCGCCTGAGACCCCTACCAGGAAGATCCGGTCCTTGTCGACCTTGGCGCTCTTCTCGGCAAAGGCCACCGCATCCAGAATATCGGCAACCACCAATTCAGATCCCATGGCCTCGGGAGTCCGGTTTCGTCCGCGGAAGTTGGGATGGAGGAAATGCCAGTCTTTCTTAATACACCATTCCGCATAGGGGATACCCGTTTTCTGACGGTAGTCACCCGACCATGTGTGAAGAGCCACCAGAAGCGGGCGCGGTTCTTCCTGTGGGGACTTATACCACATGGTGGGTTGCTGGGATTGGTCAGCAGATGAGACAAAGGTGATGTCCTTGACCTCAGGCGGCCATTTCTCGGGCTTCTCTTCCTGAGCGAACAACGTGGTCGAAGCCACCATCAACAAGGCGCATACTAAGCGGGGAACCATCCGCGGAGGATCACTTCCCGCAGGAGGAGGGTCAATTTCAGAGTCAGGACTCCTGCCTCAAGGATTCCAGTGGCGGTGCTGAGCAGACACCCCGGTTGGCGGCGAGCCCCGCAATGATGACAAGGCTCCAGATCCTTGTGGCAGCCGTGAGCAGGGATGTCGTGTCGAGGGCATACTCCATTTCAAAAGCGAACCGGGCCAGTGCCCAGCTTCCAAGGACCGACAATCCGCAGCCGACCGCAGCCGAAAGGAGGCCAAGCATGGCATACTCGGCAAAAAGCATCGTTCTGATCTGGGCGGACGAAGCGCCGAGGGTCCGCAACATCACGTTTTCCCGGACCCTTTGAAACCTTGTGGACAGCACGGAGGCCCACAGCACCATGAGACCGGTGCCGACGATGAACATGGCCATGAAGCGGATGGCGAAGGAAACCCTTGAGAGGATGTTGTCGAGGGTTTCAATGATCAGAGTGATGTCAGCGACCGAGACATTGGGAAAGCGGGAAACCACCGCCTGCTGCATGGTGGCCGATTGGGCGGCTCCTGCGACCCGGGTGGCAATGATGTGCATGGATGGCGCGTCTTCGAGCACGCCGGTTGGAAAAACCACGAAGAAATTGGGCTGAATCCTTCGCCAGTCGACCCTTCTCAGGCTGGAGACTTTCGTGCGGATGGGAATGCCCTGCACGTCGAAGACCAGTTCGTCTCCGAGCGTGACCCCAAGGTCTGATGCGATCTCCTCCTCAACGGATACCGGGACCGCGTCCTTCTCCAAGTCGCCGTCGAAAGTCGGTGCCCACGCGCCGGCAACCAAGGTTTCGGAATCAGAGATCTCACTTCTCCATGTGGAGCGGTACTCCCTTCTCAGGACCCAGTCCGGCCTATCGTTGTCCTTCCTGTTCAGGAGTTCTCCCACCTCGACGCCCTTCACCTTGCCGAGTCTCATGTTGACGATGGAGGCCTCCTGCATGATGGGGAGCCCGTGTTCCTTCAGCAGTCCCACGACTTCCTCCTTCTGATCGGTCTGGACCTCGAAAAGAATGGCGTTGGGTCGGGTGGATCCCTGTTCAGGGAAAAGGCGGGAGAGCAGGGCGTGATGGGTCAGGAAGACGCTGAGCATCATGAAGCTACCGAGTCCGATCGATGTGATGACCAGCCCGGTACGATTGTTCGGGCGATGAAGATTCGCAAACCCCTGTCGCCAGGCGAAGGAAAGGCGAATCCTCCTGAACAGTCTTGCCACCCGCAGGACCAAAAGGGAACAGAGCCCGAGACAACCAAAGGCGCCACCGATCCCTGCGGCGATTCCGAGTCCGACCTTCCAGTTCTCACTCAGAGTAATGGTCGCGAAGGTGACGACGGACCATGCACAAAGCCAGAAGAGGGCACGGCTGCGACGCGACGCGATGGGCGTCGTGTCCACATCGGCCCTCATGGCGGCAAGAGGTGAGATGTTACGGAGGGGAAGGTAGGGCCCGACGGCAAAGATGCATGCGATGAAAAAGCTGGTGGACGTTGCTTGCAGCAGGGCGAACCATGAAATCCTGGTTTCAACCTCGAAGGGTACAAAGTCGCCGGCAACCATCGGGAGCGCCTTCAGGAGTCCTATACCCAGTGGAACTCCTGCGAGGGTTCCGAGGAGGGCCAGTGCCGCTGACTGGATCAGGCAGATGGCAAGGGCCTCATCCTTGGATGCGCCAATGCAACGCAGGATCGCCGAGGTGGTGCGCTTTTGCTGTGCCTGTGCATGGACGGCACTGGCGATGGCGACCGCTCCGAGCAACAGTGCCGCAAGGGCGCCCAGGTTGAGGAATTGATAGAGGTGCCCCATGGATTCCCCAAGGTCATCCTTCTTCTTCTCCACCGTGTCGTGGGACATCTGGTTCTCCTGGAGCCAGGGGCGCAGCTCGGTCATCATGGCTGACATGTCGTGACCTTCCGGGAAGCGGTAGAAGCGTTGGTAACGGAGGAGGCTTCGTTCCTGAACCAGTCCCGTGGCCTCCAGCATTGAGTAGGGAATGAAGATCCGGGGTGCGAAGGCACTGAATCCCAGCGTGGCTCCCGGTACGCGAAGAAGGGTCCCGGTGATCTCGGCCTCCCACTCTCCGATCTTCAAGCGGTCTCCCGGCGCGGTTCCAAACTGCATCATCAGGTTCTGCTCCACCAGGACGCCCCTGTGAGACTGATAGGACGATGCGGCGGCATCGGGCGTGGTCTCCATCCCGCCATAGAAGGGGAATCCATCCTCTACCGCACGGATCTGCACGAGCCGGGTCCTTCCGTTCCTTGGGTCGCTTACCATCGCCGAAAAGCTCATTCCCTTTTTCTGGGTGCCTCCGATGGATTGCAGGTGTTTGGTCTGCTCTTCCGAAAAAGGGCGCCTCGTGGTGACGATCAGGTCGGCCCCCACGAGGGATTTCGAATGCAGGTTGACGCCCTTGGAAAGATTGTCGCCAAAGGAAACCGTTGCGACGAGTGCAGCCACACCGAGAGTGATGGTGGCCGCAAAGAGGGCCAGTTTTCGTCGGCTTCCCCGGCTGTCCCGGATGGCCATTCTCCATACCCATGGATTTTTTAATGCCTGAAACATGAGTGAGTAGCGCTCGGAGAATGTTGCATGGGGCCGTTGGTGAGATCGAGGCGGAACCGTTTCGTGGAGTTTAAGATTTTTTTGCCCGGGTGAATGGACCCTGAATTCCGCTGTTTTCAAGTTTTTCGTGCCTGTATTTGGGCAAAGGCGTCTGGATCGCAGACACCATGCGGGGCAGATCCCAGGCTCTTCAATAACGACGCTGGAGCAGCTTCAAAAACAGGATGAGAGTTCTCGGGTTAGATCATTGCCAACCATCGCAACCCATGCCATGGAGCGGCCGAGCGTGGCTGTGTTGTAGCGATTGGAAGTGGGTCTCTCTTTCCTTGGTGATTGGGGTATCCCATCTACTCCTAGGTCCCCAATTGGGCAAAAAGAGCTTGCTTGACCTATTCCAATCAAAATAATCCGGCCCGTTTGCGAGATTAACCGAAACAAAACCCTCCGAAAGTCCTGAAAAAGTAAAAAAATTGGCAAAATTCTACTAATCGTCGCCATTGCCGCCATGTCCTTCGTCCTGGCCGGTTGTGCATCCAACGCCCAAGGCGATTCCAGCAGGGTGACGAAGATCCCTGAATCTGACCCTGCACCTGCACCTGCACCCACAAGAACCATGAGTGCCAATTACGGTCCTTCTGCCGTGACATTCGAGAACGACGGTGTCGTTTATACGAAGGGATCCATGGCCTTTCCTACCGGGTTTGAGGAGAGCAGTGGCCTGCTCCTCGAAAAGGTCGTTGCCAACGAGGTGATGGTCGGTTCGCCTTTCGGGTTTCGTTACAACATCAAGAATCTGACTCCGTTTCCTCTTTATAAGGTGAAGGTGACCGACAAGGTCAGCGACAATTTCAACATGACTTCGGCCGATCCGGAGCCAGCTTCTGTTTCCGGTGGATTGGCCACTTGGGAGTTTGAATATCT
>CAZKNW010000138.1:0-8992 GCA_964554035.1 uncultured Verrucomicrobiota bacterium | reverse complement strand
CCCGCCACACGACCACGCGCTCCAGTGCCATGCGGCAGGGGATCTCGATGCCGTGCTCGTCGAAGGCCAGCTTGATGCGTCTCAGGTATTCCCGGCCGACATCCCACTGTCGGATCGGTTTGGTGCGGATGCGGCCCTTGATGACCACGGAGGAGTCAGCGAACTTGTCGACGCCAAAGACCTCAGGTTCCTCCAACATCAATTTCCCGACGCGGTCATGCTGCATCATTTTCCTTCCAACCTCCTTCATCACCGAGATGACGCGGTCGGTGTTTTCCTTGTAGGCCACCCCGATGTCGAAGACGTATGCCGACCATTCGTTGGTGAGGTTGCTGGTGGTGGTGATGGCGCCGTTGGGAAAGACATGCACCACGCCTCCCAGATCCCTCAGGACAGTGGTACGGAAATTGATCTTTTCCACAAGGCCACCGGTGCCATTGATGATCGCCACGTCCCCGACGCGGATCTGGTTTTCAAGGATGATGAAGAATCCTGAAATGACATCCCGCACGAGATTCTGCGCACCAAATCCAACGGCCAGTCCGACGATTCCGGCACTGGCGATGATGGGGGCGATCTCCACGTCGAACTCCTTGAGGATCACGAGCCCCACGGTGGTCCAGATCATGAGCATGGTGGCCTGCCTGATCAGGCGAATGATGGTATTGACCCTCTTCTCCGATTCCGAAGGCGGTTCGCCGTCCTGTTCACCCTTCCTGATGAGGCGTCTTTCGAGGCGCTTCAGGGCCGTTTTCAACACGAACATGCAGCCCCACGCCATGGTGAGGATGACAAGGATTCTGAGACAGGTAAGGATGACCGTCTCCCAGCTGATGGATTGAATGAATTGTTCCAGGATATCCATGATGATTCTGGTGAAGGGAGGGCGATTTCCCTTTTGTGGATGAAGACTCCGAAGACCAAAACGCCCGCTAATACGTGCCGTCTATTCGTCAGATGTCAAATGAGGAGGATTCGAACTGCATCTGTAGCTGCATTCGCAAGAATGTGGCGCGCTCGGGGTGTGCCTTGATACTCAGGGCATGGAATCCACTTCAATCTCTACCTGGATCCGGTACCGTGATCCGACTCCCGAGGATGGATGCTTCATCCTTGGTGCCCTGGTAGTAGACGAGGAACCAATCCTTGCCTCCAAGGTGGGTCATCCAGGGATAGGTCCAGTCACCACCTCCTTCAGCTACCAATCCGACGCGACGCCATTTCAGTGTGCCGGACCGCGTCTCCCAAAGGGTGATCTGATTCACAGGAGTGCGTTCTGAGACAAGAGCGAGCAATCGTTCAGGATGCGCTGGATCCGTCGTGATGAAGGGACTTGGATGCACGGCCTTGGGACTGCTCTGAGTTGCCTTTTCGGACAGCGTCCAATGTTTTCCAAGATCCCTGCTTACGAACTGATGATAGGCCCGGGCTGCATTCTCCCTGACCAGTCCGATCATCTCGTTGTCCGAATGAACGAAGACAGGTTCAAAGAAGGCTCGTTCGGAAAGGGTCTGGGGTGATCCCCATGTGGTTCCATTGTCCGTGGAATAGGCGATCCAAAGTCCTGTGCCCCTCGGCTTGCGATAGTGACCGCAGACGGCCATGCCTTTGCCCTGAACCTGAAAGACATGTCCGAAGACGGATCCTGTCCTGTTTTCACCAATGGCTGAAGTGTCCGTGCGTTTCCATGTCTCACCATGATCCTGGGATATCCAGCCGAGGATGGTGTTGGCCTTGTCATCGTTGTAGGCCATTGCCAGCAGGATGATCACACCGTCCTTGCCAACACCGAGGGCCAGGTTGCCGACGTCCCTGTAACGGGCGTCATCCCTAGGGTAGTAGCAGAGGAGCTTGGGCGAAGTGAATGTCTGTCCATCGTCCTTGGAGAGTGAAATCGCGAGCCCGGACCCGCCCCGGTTGTGACCGACGCCGGCGCTGTAGCCGAGGATGAGCGTGCCGTTGCCGGCACGGACAATCTTCGGCCAAGAGAGATGTCGCGTTGCTGGATCCGCTGGAGAAGCAACGATGACTTCAGGGGAGGCTCCCATCAAAAGACCTTCCCCGATAGCGGAGTCTGTCCCGATCAAGAGGAGTCCCATCAAGACATACGCCGAGTCTCGAATGCTTCTTGCGGAGATCATGGTTGTGATTGAAAGCCGAAGGCCTGGAGAGGGCAATCCAGAAGGGGGCTGATGAGGTTTCTCTGCCAACTCTGTTTCCTCTTGTGGAGATCCAAGGAAAGACTCTCAGCGTTGGGCCTGACGTGGCACCAGCTTCTTGAGGAACTTTGCATCGACGACGAAGGGGCCGAAGGGCAGCACGGCGCCGATCATGATGATGACGGCGAGCTTGAAGGAGATTGGGACCTTCTTCATGGCCATCAGGGTGAGGATGCCCAGTAGCATAAAGAGGAAGCCGTGAATGGATCCGACGAAGGAGACCGCCATCGGAAGCCCTGCCATGTATTTCAACGGCATCGCGATGAAGAAGAGGACGAGTGTGGAGATGCCCTCGATCGTTCCCATCAGGCGGAGCTTCTCCAGGAAGGCGGCATTCATCGTTGGCAAGGATGGGTCAAAAAAAAAGGCCGGTCAAGGGACCGGCCTTTTGAAAGGATATGGTTTCTGAAGGTCGATTATCCGTTGAATTTCTGGGCGACCACGGTGGCGTTGTGTCCGCCGAAGCCGAAGGAATTGCTCAGGGCGGCAGTGATTTCCTTCTCACGTGCCCCCTCCGACACATAGTCGAGGTCGCATGCTTCATCCTGATTCTGGATGTTGATGGTCGGAGGAATGATGCCTGTCTCGATTGCCTTGGCGCAGATGGCCAGTTCGATGGCACCCGCGGCTCCGAGCATGTGTCCGGTGGCTCCCTTGGTGGAGCTGACGGCAAGTCCGTTCTTGGCGTAGTCCCCAAAGACCGTCTTGATGGCCTGGGTCTCGCATACGTCTCCGGTGGGGGTGGAGGTTCCGTGCGCGTTGATGTAGGTGATGTCCTCTGGTGTCAGACCGGCGGACTTCAGCGCCATCTTCATGCAGCGGACGGCCCCTTCGCCTTCCGGTGCAGGGGAGGTCAGGTGGTAGGCATCCGCCGTGTTTCCGTAGCCGGTCAGCTCGCAGTAAATTTTTGCACCTCGTGCCTTGGCGTGCTCGAGTTCCTCAAGGGCGATGACAGCCGCTCCTTCACCCATGACGAATCCGTCGCGATCCTTGTCGAAGGGACGGGAGGCAGTGCCCGGGTCGTCGTTGCGGGTGCTCATGGCACGCATCTTGGCAAAGCCGGACATGCCCAGGGGCACGATGGCGGCCTCGGTTCCTCCCGCAAAGATCACATCCGCATCGCCCATCTTGATGGTCCTCCATGCTTCTCCGAGTGCATGGGTGGAGGTGGCACAGGCGGAGCAGGTTGCCACATTGGGTCCGCGAAGCTTGTAGTACATGGAGAACATGCCAGAGGCCATGTTCAGGATGAGCATGGGGATCATGAACGGTGAAACGCGCCCTGGACCCTTCTCAAGGAGGATCTTGTGCTGTTCCTCCGTTGTGTGCAATCCACCGATGCCGGAGCCGATGAAGGAACCCACGCGGTCGAGATCCACACTTTCCAGATCGATGCCGGAATCCTGGATCGCCCGCCAGCCGGCGTAGACACCGAACTGGGTGAAGCGGTCGGTACGGCGGACCTCCTTGGGCGAGGGAAAGGCAGGAGTGGCGTCGAAGTCCTTGACCTCGGCCGCAATCTGGCAGTCGTAGTCGGAGACATCAAACTGCTCGATTTTCGAGATGCCGCATTGTCCGTTGCGGATGCCGTCCCAGAAAGGGGTGATCTCGTTGCCGAGGGCGTGGATGACTCCCAGCCCTGTAACGACGACTCTGCGATCTGTGCTGCCCATGGAAAAAGAAAAACGGGGCAGCTTCGACCGGTCCGACCGACCTGCTGCCCCGCGTAAAGGGATGGCTGATTAGCTGTTGTTCTCTTCGATGTACTTGATGACATCACCCACGCTGAGGAGCTTCTCGGCCTCCTCGTCGGGAACCTCGATGCCGAATTCCTCTTCGAGGGCCATGACGAGTTCGACGGTGTCGAGTGAGTCTGCGCCGAGGTCCTCGATGAACTTTGCGTCTTCGGTGACCTGGTCTTTTTCCACGCCGAGCTGCTCGACGATGATGTCAGTTACTTTGTCTTTGATGTTGGTGTCTTCAGACATGTTGGAGTTTGGTTAAATTGGTTGCCTTACTGATCTTGCTATCGACGCTTGAGGCGTCAAACAGTTTCTGCGCCAAAGGCGGGGGCCTTTCTGAGTGTTTTTGAAAGGGGAGGCAAGCGATTTTTTGAGGTGGAATTCCGCAGGAGTCCGGGTCCTGAATCACATGACCATGCCGCCGTCGACCGTCAACACCTGGCCGGTGATGTAGCGTCCGCCCGGTCCTGCGAGGAAAAGGGCGGCGGCTGCGATGTCCGAAGCCTGTCCCAGAGCTCCCAGTGGAATCTTCTTCAGGACCTCTTCCTTGACCTCGTCCTTGAGCACGGCGGTCATGTCGGTCTCGATGAATCCCGGGGCGATTGCGTTGACGTTGATGCCGCGCGGGGCCATCTCGCGTGCAATGCTCTTGGTGAAGCCGATGAGCCCCGCCTTGCTGGCCGCATAGTTGCACTGGCCTGCATTGCCCATGAGCCCCACGACGGAGGCGAGATTGATGATGCGGCCGGAGCGCTGCTTCATGAAGGTCCGGGCGAAGGCCTTGTGAAACAGGAAGGCGCCTTTGAGGTTGGTGTCCAATACGGTGTCCCAGTCCTCCTCGGACATGCGCATGAGGAGCGTGTCACGGGTGACGCCGGCATTGTTGACAAGGATGTCGACACGTCCGCAGTCATCCATGATCTGCTTGGCGGCGGCCTCGACCCCGGCGGGATCGGACACGTCCACGGCGATGGCCCAGGCCTTGCGGCCCTTCTGGCGAATCTCCTCGGCTGTCTTTTCCGAGTTTTCCTGTGTGCGTGAGATGCAGACGATGTCAGCACCCTCGTCCGCAAAGGCGAGGGCGATGGCACGTCCGATTCCGCGTCCGGCGCCCGTGACGACGGCGATTTGGTCAGAGAGTTGTGCGCTCATGAGGGCGGGGAGTCTGGACGGGACGGGGAATCGTTGTCGAGTGTTTCGATGATTTCCACACTGGGGCTTGCATCCGCTTGCTTCGGTAGTAGCCTCATGCCCAGTGCTTAAGCACCGCTCGAAATCATCAACGAAGAATCCTTTCCATGGCCATTGATCTAAAGGTCCCCTCCGTCGGAGAGTCCGTCTCTGAAGTCGAAATCACTGAATGGTTGAAGTCGGAGGGCGATTCCGTTGAGAGGGATGAGAACATTGCCGTCCTCGAGTCCGACAAGGCGACTATCGAACTTCCCGCACCTGAGTCAGGCGTGATTACCAAGATCACCAGGAAGGCGGGAGAAACGGCATCGGTTGGTGATGTGATTGGCCAGATGGAGCCCGGCAAGGGCGGTGGATCTGCGTCGTCGGCGAAGGAAGGCAAGAAGCAGGAAAGCCCAGCCAAGGAGGAGGCGCCCGCCAGTCCGGAGCCGTCCGGTGGTGGCGGGCAACGCGTCATGCCGGCGGCGGCCAGTGCTGCCGCGGAACACGGGATCAAGGTCGAGAACGTCGAGGGAACCGGCCCCGGAGGTCGGGTATTGAAGGAGGATGTCCTTAAGAAGGTGACCGAGGGGAAGGATCCGGAGCCCGAACATGGTGCGGAGTCCAGCTATGACACCACGCTCTTCGTAAAGACACCTGTCTCGGATGGTGATGGTGGTGGTGGTGACCGCACGGAGGAGGTTGTCCGGATGACGCCACTACGCAGGACCATTGCCCGCAGGCTGGTCGAGGCCCAGCAGAGCATGGCCATGCTGACGACCTTCAACGAGGTCGACATGTCCGCCGTGATGGGGCTCAGGAAGCAGTTTCAGGATTCCTTCATCAAGAAGCATGATGTGAAGCTCGGCTTCATGTCCTTCTTCGTGAAGGCCGTGGTCGAGTCCCTCAAGGACTGTCAGGCGCTCAACGCCGAAATCCGGGGTGACAACATCGTTTACCGCAACTACTACGACATCGGTGTGGCCATCGGGGGCGGCAAGGGACTGGTGGTGCCGGTTCTGCGCAACGCCGAGCGGATGAGCTTTTCAGAGATCGAGAAGACCATTGGCGAATACGCCAGGAGGGCTCGCGAAAACAAGTTGAAGCCGGATGAACTGACAGGAGGCACCTTCACCATCACCAATGGTGGCGTTTACGGGTCGATGCTCTCGACGCCCATCGTCAATCCTCCCCAGAGTGGGGTTCTCGGAATGCACTCCATTCAGGATCGGGCCGTGGTGGTCGATGGAGAGGTTGTTGTCCGTCCGGTGATGTATCTGGCGCTCAGCTACGATCACCGCATCGTGGATGGACGCGAGGCGGTGACTTTCCTTAAGCGGATCAAGGAGGTTATCGAGAATCCTGCCAGGATGTTGATCGAGGCGTGATGAATGTCCGGCGCACCCGTAATGAATTGGCTGCTTGATTCCCCCAAGCACCTGTTGCAACCTGCGGCCCATGTCAAGCCGACGGCTTTTCAACCCATGCCTGCCTGCCATCCTGGCCGCTGCCCTGCTTTGTGCACTTCTTCCGCAGGGGCGCGCCCAGTCGATTGAGGAGCTGGAGAAGCTTGCACGTCGAAGCAGGAACTACAACGAGCAGTACAAGCTCGGAATGCTCTACTTCAACGGGGATGTTCCGGACAAGGACACCGAGGACGCCGTTTCCATGTTCAAGAAGGCAGCCCGTGAGAACGTAGATGCCCAATTGATGCTGGGTTTCTGCTACGCAATGGGGGAAGGGACCAAACGGGACGAAAAGGAGGCTGCCGAGTGGTATGAAAAGGCAGCCATCCAGGGAAGCCATGCCGCCATGTATCGGCTGGCTGCCTGTTATGAGAAGGGGCTTGGCGTGGACAAGGACCCGGGGGCGGCCTATCGCTGGTATCGTCGGTTGGCCGACGAAACAGACCTTCCGGAGGCGGATTTCAAGGTCGCGGCTGCCTACTACACGGGGGGCGGCATCAACAAGGATTATGCGGCGGCCGCGAAGTGGTTCCGCAAAGGCGCGGAAAAGGGACATTCCCTCTGCCAGATGTATCTGGGTGACTGTTATCGTCTGGGGCAGGGGGGGGCGCGTGACAATGCCGAGGCCTACAAGTGGCTTTACCTGGCTGCCGAGCTTGGTAATGAGGCGGCCGTCAAGCGCCGGGATCGCCTTGAGACGGTCTACAAGATCAGTGCGAGCGACAAGGCCGAGGGTCTGAAGCGCGCCGAACAGTTCCAGACGGCTTCCAACTGACTTTCTCCTTTCCGGCCTAGGGTCTGTAGAACTTCAGGGTTTCCTCCTTCACCTGCCTCATTGTTTCGCCTGCGGTCAGCAGGAATGTTTCCTGGTTCAGCACCGTTGCGGGTGCCGTCTTGTCGAGGAGGGGTTTCAGGTTGTTCGGAATCGCCCTCTCATCTCCCCTCAGGGTTGCCCACCTGGACTCGCGGACGTGTTCCGAGATGAAGTGCCGATCCAGCAGGAGGGCCCCATCCTGTGAGACCACATGCAGGGTGGTGTGAAGAACGGCCGTATCCGATTGGGTGTGGATGGTCAGGCGTCCCTTGACCGTTCCAAGGACGTCCTGGGGAGGGATGCTTCTCGTCTGGCCGATCACGACGTTTTCCTTCGCATGTTCGGTTTCCTTGTCCGAGTGGTGGCTTTCCTTGAGCTCGAGCTTTTCCATGTGGCACTGGATCACCTGGTCCGGCTGGAGGCCAGCCAGCTCCTCCGGGGTGTAGAACCTGAGGAAACGTCCGCCTGCCTTCCTTCGCAGGTGCTCAAGCAGGTCTGGAGCAAAGCCGGACTGGTCCATCCCTGCAATGGAGATGAGGACAGGCTGTACTACGACATGCGTGGTCGCCATGCCCATCGCGCGGTCCAGGTCCACCCTGAGCGCGGGATTGTCAGGTTGCAGGCGGATGGCGGTTTCGAGATGGCCGACGGCTTCCTGTGCCGCCTCCCTGAAGCCGCTGGCCAGAAGTGTGGAAGCCATCTCCGCCCGAACGGCGGCGGCCCGATCAGCAGCAGCAGCCTCCTCGGCATGGAAATCCTTTGGTTCTCCAATGATGGCCTTGGCGGCCGGGGTTCGGTGGATCTCATCCGCCAGTTCGTTGAGCCTGCCGTATTCGTAGACAAGGATTTCGTTTCGAAAGGTGTCTCCGGACTGGTTGGCCAGCTGGATCTCGCGAAGGCTCCAGTTGACCGCATCCGGGTAGGCGGACCTGAGGACGATCGCCGATTTTTCATGTTCCGGGCTGCTTCGGAGACGCTTCAACGCCTGAAGGGTGGCCTTGTGGAAATCGCCGCGGTCGTAGGCCTTCTCGCCGGAGGCGCATCCGGAAAGGAGGATGGAAACCAAAAACAATCCAAGGAAGGGAATCAGTTTTTTCATCGTTTTGGAGCCACTTGTTTCTCCCACTGGGCGAGCCGTTCCTCAAGGCGCTTCATCACCTCAGGCCGGCTACCGGAAAGATCCTGCGTTTCTTCCTCATCTTGTGCGAGATTGAAGAGCCATTTTTCGGTCTTTGCACCTTCGGTCCTGGAGACGAGCTTCAGGTCGGCGATTCGTACGGCCCTCCAGGTGCGGTCGCCCCTGCGTGCCCTCCAGAACAGGGCACGGTCGTAGTCGGCACGGTCCTTCTCGATGTGTTCAAGGATGTCGATCCCATCCAGCTCAGGGCGGAGATCCTCGGTGTTGACTCCTGCAACGCGGAGGAAGGACCGGGTCAGGTCCATGAGGGTGCCGACCTGTCTGCTGGTTCTGCCAGCGGGCAAATGTCCGGGCCAGCGGGCGATGCAAGGGACGCGGATACCTCCCTCCATCAGCCCCCCCTTCCAGCCTGACAACGGAAGATTCCGTCCCGGAGGCATCGC
>CAZKNW010000137.1:0-8996 GCA_964554035.1 uncultured Verrucomicrobiota bacterium | reverse complement strand
TTGTTTCAGGTGGGGGCTTTCTGAGGAAAAAAATGGTGTTTCCGGCTACTTTCCAACGACCGCCTGACTCATGGCACGGACGGTCTCCAGTTCACTGGAACTGCCCTGTGCCTCGGAGCACCAGCTCTCGATGGCGCCATCATTGAAGATCTGGCCGATCACCCGCCGGAGGAGCCCCTTGAGGTTGGCGTTGTCGAGGTCGTTGAGGGAACGGATGGCCTGTTCCTTGTAGGCTTCAAGCAGTGTTTCCGCCCTTTCAACGGCTCCAATGCGGCCGTAGAGGGCCTCGATGTCCTGTTGGCTGGCGATGACGTCTGCAGAGCGCGTCCAGAGCTTCTGAAGCAGTTCCTTGTCCTGTTCCTCGCTGGCCTTTTCATGGGCGATTCCCAGCAGGATGCTGGGGCGCATGCCCGCGATGTCATTGGTGTCACCTTCTTCACCGAGGTCATTCAGGTCGTCCTTGATCTGGTAGGCGATGCCCAGGGCCTCGCTGTAGGTGCCAATGACATCGGAATAGTCCTGATGGCGGTCCGCCACGATGGCACCCAGTCGCAGAGCCACCTCGAAGGCTGGGGCGGTCTTGTCCCTGAAGATGGAAAGCACCTCACGGCTCTTCATGGGCTGAGGGTCACGTGCCCAGCAAAGCTCGGTTCCCTGACCGTTGCAGAGCTGCCTTTGCCCCTCGGAGGCCGCGCGCATCATCTCGGCCCTCTGTTCAGGGCTGAGCTCGCATTGGGCAAGGAGGCGGTAGCCCTCACCGATCAAGAGGTCGCCCACGTTCAGGGCAATGGCGGTACCATGCTCCTCGTGCAGGGTCTTTTCCCCGTAGCGCTCGTTGTCGGCGTCCTCGATGTCATCGTGAATCAGGGATGCCTTGTGGAAGCACTCGACCGCGACGGCCACCTTCTTGAGGTCATCGGAAAAGTCGGAATCCGGATCAGGGAGCAGGGCTTGATGGGTGGCGACGGTCAGGAAAGGCCGCCAGCGCTTCCCGGCCCTTCCGAGCCAGTCACGGGCAATCGCTTCCGTCTTGTCGCGTGGTTCTCCCATCAGGTGGTTGAGCGATTCCGGTGAAAACCAGCTGTCGACGTCGTTCCGCAGGGCTGTGAGGTCGAGTCGCCGGGTCTTGTCATCGCTGGTGAGATGGATGTAGTCCCAGATCCAGTCCTGATCGACGGTGGTGTCGATGCAGTCGTCTTGGAGCAGGGGAACAGCGACGCCTGGAATGGCGGCGGCCTCCATGTAGGGAAAGGCACGTTCCAGCACCGGGATGCAGGAGACACCGATGATGGCATCAATCTTCCCTGTCTGGATGAGCGACATGACGATGGCCGATCCCTCAGCCACCAGTACCGCGTAGCCGAGCTTCTCCGCCTCCACCTGGAAGTCCTGGATGGTGCAGAGTCCACACTGCTTGCAGAGAAGGCCGAATTCATCGAAGGGCGCTGGACAGCGGCTTTCGACCCTCAGGCATTTGGGCAGGAGAAGCAGGCGGCGCTCATAGGGAATGGCGGCCAGGGTTTCACGCCACATCTCATTGTTGACGAGAATGCCGACGTAATCCCGGTAGGAGGTATCAATTCCCTCAATCTCCATGATGACATCCGCGTGCTTCTTGAGGTCCTCCAGACCCATGGGAGGCACGAGGTTTTGTTCAGCCACGTAGTGCCGAACCTGCTTCATGATGATGTTCCGTTGCTCGACCGTCTGGGGAAGATATTTCTTGGGAGGACGGATGCGCTGCCTTGGAACGGGCTTTGGAAGTGTCAGGATCTGATCGGCCATGTGAAAACTGCTGATTGCCGGGGGTATACGAAAATTGCGGTCAGTTTCTTCAAAATTGCCATCCTGGACCATGAGACTGGGTCCGCGGGTAGCTAGGAACAGTATTTAGCGGGGGGGATGACGGGTCCAGTCTGGAATTTCACCGGGTTGACGGACGTCATCTTGGGAAAGTTACGGCTTTTGGTCGTTTTGGGCCAGGGAGGCGTCTGAACCGGCTGTCTGGTTTCTCCGAAAATCGCCCGGAATGTTGATGAAGACGGAACAATGACTGTGCAGATCGATGATCCAGAGCCCTGTCCCGGCCTCGTCGAGGGTCCATCCGACGTTGGCATGGCGGGCTTGCCCGGTCTCTTCAGACGGCTGGGAAGGGCCCAGGGCGGATATCATCAGGTTGGTGAGAGGGGCAAAATGATCGGAGGAGGTCGTAATGGTGATCCCCTGGCTGCCTGACAGCATGCCCCCATGGGATGAGGGTAGCTGGACGGTTTCTTCCGTCCATTCGACCTCTGACAGCGCGGATTGGGCCTCGAGGATGAGGCCCGGGAGGGCGGAGGAGAGCTTGCGTTCGAGGGCGGCGCCGAGGTTTCCGGACCGTGTGGATACAATGGGGGCCTGCTTTGGCTCTGGTTTACGGCCTGTCAGAACTAAGGCAATGGTCACAGTCAGCAACAGCGTCGTGTTGGCCCACTTCCGTATCATGAACGGTCTATTGCTTTGCTTCGTCCCTCGCTTTCATGGCTGCGGCTGCCCTTGCTGATACTTCTTCCGCCTTCTTCGCAATCTCATCAGGCGACGGCAATGACATCAGGACCTCCGGGGGGATCTCCGATGCGGCACTCTTCAGCTTGTCGAGGCACTTCTTTCGTTCGGTGAGCGCCTTGTCGGAACTGCGCTCCTTTGAAAATCGTGACTGGGCGCGCTCACTGCGCTCCCTGAGCATGTGGTAAATGTCCCCTCCCAGCAGGGCTGAGATGTCGATCTTCATCTTCTCCCGGTTCAGGTCGGAATCCGAGACCACATCACCATTGATGGGGCCGGACTTGTATTTTGGGAACATGATGGCCGCCTCGGGACAGACCCGGGAACAGGCGGGACAGTTGGTCTTGCAGTTGTCGTTGTTCTGGACCTGGATCTGGTGGTTCTCGTCCGATCCATAGACATCAAAGAGGCAGAAGCTCAGGCACTGCATGCAGTTGGTGCAGCGGTCGTAGTCGATGACGGGAAACCAGGGCTTCCAGGCGCTGTGGTCAGCGGCGCCCAGTTCATCCCTGATGGCATCCACCCGCGCGAGGGTTTCCTCCGTCGAGCCACTCACGGCTTCCACACGAACCTGTGTCGGGCCTTCAGTGGACGTGGAGGGCAGGGCATCCGGGCGGGTGAAATGTCCCAGAACCAGCAGGTGGCTTCCGTCTGGCCCGGCGACCTGGCCGTCCACCGCGGTTCGGGTGATGCTGTAGCCCTTGGAAAGCAGGCCGGTCAGCAGGCTGCTGCGGGCCTCGCTGGAAAACGGCTCAGCTCCTTCGCCTTCGTAAAGGACGACGCGGAGGGTGGTTTGCTCTGCGATGCTCATGAAGAGGCTGGGGAATCTTTTTCGATCTTGTCAGGTGCGTCCGCCGGTGTCGAGTCCTTGCTCGGGATATTGGGCGACAATTCGGCCGAAAGGAGGGCCTCGGAGGCTTCCTCGGGGGTGCTGACCCGCATGTTGATGATCTCGGTCTGTCCCGGGTCGAGGTCGGCCTTGGCGGCTCCGAAGAGCCATTTCACGGCCCTTGGGTAACAAGCGGCGATCTTGACCTTGCCCTCCTTTGCAAGGCGCTGCATGGCCGGATCCCTCCTGGCTGACATCTCACAGAGGTCGGCGACGGCATCAAAGGCGACTCCGGAATCGGAGAGTTTCCTGAGGACGGCCTCCTTGACCTCGGGTGCGACGATCTTGGCGTAGGTGCAGTTGCAGTAGAGGATGCGATGGTCGGCCATGGGCTCAGTCGTTCATCGTTTCCAGGCGATGGGTCGGTTCAGGTTTGCCTGGGCGGAAATGTTCGCAGTGGTCGAGGTGGGTTTCAACCCCGGGATGCTCTTTCCGGGCCTTGGAGAGACTCTCCTCAAGGCAGTTTCTCAGGAGGTCGGGATCTCCCTCGGCGCGCAGGTTGATGATCAACTGTCCGCTCTGGATCTGATCCTCCAGCTTCTGGGACAGCTCTGGGACAAAGTCGTTTCTCACCAGGTTGATGACGGCGATGTCGTTCAGTCCGCCGTCCGGGCTGAGGGTCATCTTGAGGTGGGCGATCTCGGCTTCGGCGCCTGTCAGGCTTTCCTGAAGCACGGTCGTCAGGGCCTTCAGGAACCGGTTGGCGTTGAAATCGGATTCAGAACGCAGCTGCACGGTGGCGTTCAACCAGCCCAGCAGGGCCTCGCCATCGGCATAGGTCTCGTAGTCCACGGGCATGGCGTCGTGGGCGCTTTGTTCATGATCCCAGAGGTGGGCAAACCAGCTTTCCAGACCGATTTCCTCACGGGCGGACACCTCGAAGAGGGTTGCTTTGGGAAATTCCTCCATGAGCTTCATGCTCAGGGTGTTCACGTTGTCGTCGGTGACGGAATCGATCTTGTTGATGACGATGATGTCGGCCTCCTCCAGCTGTTTCCTGTAGATGTAACGGACCTTTTCGGAGAAACGGCCGCCTTCCGAAAGGCCCAGCACGCGTGCGGCGCGGACCGGGTCGATCAAGACACTCAGCGGAGCGATGGTGTAGTCGGCGCCATACATGCGCCTGAGTGGATAACTGACCGTGGCCACCAGGTCGGTACAGCTCCCCACGGGCTCGGCGATGAAAACATCGGGCCGGTCCGTCTCGGTCAGCTTGCCGGCGGCATCCACGAGCGAGTTGAAGCGGCAGCAGAAGCAGCCTCCGGAAATCTCCTCGGTAGCGAAGCCTTTTGACCTGAGCATGGCGGTATCAACCAGTTCCGACCCCTGGTCGTTGGTGATCAATCCGACCTTCAGCCCTCGCTCATGAAGCATCTGGGCCAGCTTGGAAATGGTCGTGGTCTTTCCTGCACCGAGGAAGCCGCCGATCATGACGTAGCGTGCCTTGGGAGGTGTCTGGGTTTCTTCGTTCATGGTTCCTTCCCTACTGGATCTCCTGGTCCTTCTGGCCTTCGAGGATCTTGTCGATGGTCGTGTCGAGGACGTTGGTGTAGTCATCCACATTCATGCAGCGGGGATCGGGGTTGCCCTTGACCTCATAGAGCCATCCGCCGAAGTGACAGTCCTTGTCGATCAGCTCAATGTTCCGGTCGAGTTCCGGATTGTAGCGGAGGAAGGTGCCCTCCGCCGTGCAATAGACGTCGGAAATCGCCTTGAATCCCTCCACCCAGCCGATGATCTGTCCCGGTTTCACCGCGTCCCCTTCCTGCTTCTCCAGGCCAAAATCCACCATGTCTCCCAGCATTCGTGTGGCGAACCGGGTCAGGCCGATGCGGCAGACGCCCTCATCCTTCCTGTGTTCCACCCACGAGTGGGAAGGACTGAACAGGTAGTCCTCGGGAAGCTTGGCGATGAAATGGGAGCGCCGGTAGTGGCGTGTCTTTTTCTTGTTGGGATCCACAGGTCGGCAGAGACAAGCACAGGCAAAAGCCTCAGGGAAGGATTTTGGAGGGGCGGCCTTCAAAATGTTGCCGTTTAAGGCTTGGTACTCCTTGGGCCGATGATAGAAGGAGACCGTGAAGCGCGAGGCAGGTTGGATCCATTTGGCCGTCATGATTCCCTTTCTGGCATTTGCTGGAGGGACCCATGCGGAGGTGAAGGAGGGCAGTACGCGGGACGATGTGCTCAGGGAGTGGGGGAAACCCAAGTCCCGCATGGCCATCGGTCGTGAGGAAACCTTCATTTATGAGGGGAATGTCCGTGTCTTCATGGACAACGGAAAGGTCATCGGCTTCAAGAACAAGCAGAAGATCCAGCCGAACCCCATGCCGGCCGCCTCAGTGCCTCCGAAGAAGCCGGACCCGGCACCCGGGCTGAAGGGCATCGCGGGAGACAAGAAGGCGAGGGAGAAGCTGGCGACGGCCCCACCGGACCTCACGGAATTCCTCGTTCCAGACAGGACCATCATCGTGGAGCCCGACTTTCGTGCTAGAGGGACCGCCGGAGGGGAGTCGGATGGCAAGACGATGGGTGTCGATGGCAAGCCCCTTGCGGATCATTCCCAATATGCCAACGACATCGCCGCCTTTTCAGACCGGCTGAACATCGGACTCAAGGCACTGGCTCCCGAGCTGAACAGTGAGGAGCTCTATGCCATCAAGAAGATCTTTCGCGAGAAGAGGGAGGAGACGGCAAAGGCTTTGGCGATGGCCTACGAGGCCCGCTACAAGCACCGGGCGGAGGACCATCCGCTTTATGATTATTCTGCTCTGCTGGTGGCGCTGGAGGAGGCCTACAACGCTTATCAAACCGGAGTGGCCCAATTGAACTACAGTGAGCGCCTCAAGGTGCGGGATCGTGTCGACCTCAATGATGAGCCATCGGCAAGGGGGGCGGAGATTCGTGGTGGGATGAAGGCGGCCATCTGGAAGATGGCGCAGGTCCGGAGCCTGATCATGAACCACTACGGCGCCATCTATGAAAAGGGCAGGGAACTCCAGCAGGCACAGCATTCGGCGATGGTGGCAAAGGAGGTTCGCTCCGTGGTGGCCAGGGATGATGCCCAGTTCTTCATCTACCAGAAGTTTGAGCGGACTCCAATGTTGTCGGGGCTCCAGCATGCTGCGGCGGGCAAAAGACTGGACCGGGCCAAGCCGCTGCTTCTCCCCAAGGGAGCGAAGGTGCAGGTGCTCGAGAGGACCACCAAGCCTGTGGAGGCGGCGGATGGGCTGCCGGGAGGTGTCCTTCAGATCGTGAAGATCAAGATCAAGGACCCGGGAGTCCGACAACTGGACGGAGCCAGGCTGGACATGACCTTCGAAGGACGGACGCTGGCGCGGAACATCCAGTAACCGGGGCGGGATGTGCGATCACTTCTTGAGCGTGCGTGGCTCATTTAACATCGCCTTGGAAAGCAGGAAGGCCCGCGCGCAGCGACGGGTCCTGCCCTATGGAAACCGATCCGTTCGGGCCTCCCGTCAATCGGGCATGCGATAGCCCCGTTGACGCTGTGCCTCATAAAAGTAGATGGCGGCGGCATTGGCCACATTGAGGGAATCGATCTGTCTCCGGATGGGAATGGCAGAGAAGACGGAGCAGCTTTCAAGGACCTTTTCCGAAATGCCCAGTCCCTCGCTTCCGAGGACGATGCAGCTGTCTTTCGAGAAGTCCACGTCGTCCAGCTGAACGCCGTCCGGGCGAGGATGACAGGCCACGGTCTCAATGCCCTGTTCGCGCAGGTTTCTCAGGGTGAGGGAGAGGTCTTCCACATGAACACAGGGCAGGGAAAGGATCCCTCCCATGGAGGTGCGAACGGCCCGGCGAAGCCATGGACTGCAGGAAGTCTCCCCGATGATGAGTCCCTGGATGCCCATGGCAGCCGCATTGCGGACCGTGGCGCCGATGTTTTCCGCGTTGCTCAGTCCATCGAGCGCGGCGAGCAGGTAGGGCCTCGGCAGGGACATCAGCATGCTCTCGATGGTGGGCTGGCGCGGGATGCGGCCAATCGCAAGGATGGGTTGATACATGGAGTGGCCGGTCAACTCCATCAGGACCTTCTTGGAACCGATGAAGGCATCCACGATCTCGCCGCGGGCCTCGAGAAGGGGACGGACCCGGTCCAGCCATTCCTCCGAGGTGATCATGGAGATTACCTTGAACTCACTCTTGAGTAGTGTCTGGACGACCTTTTCGCCCTGGGCTACGAAGATCCCCTTGGCCCGGTGTTCCTCCATCTGCCGCAGTGTGCGGTAGGGGGCGAGTTCCGGCGCGTTGAGGTCATCAATGACTTTCGAGCGAAGCATGGCTGCAAGGATAGCGGGGTTTGAGGGTGGTGTCAGGGAAGAGCGTACCGCTTCGCCCTTTGACGAAGCTGCATTCTGTAGGTATGGGTAGGGAGCCCGATGAAACTGCATCCGCACAACCTGAAGCCCGACCGCCATCCTTCCGCTTGGCGGCTTCTGGCCGTCGTCTGTCTTCTTGGCCTGTTGGTGGGCAACCTGACGGCGGGCAAGAAGATTCGGTTCTCGGGAAAGACCGCCTTCCAGTCCGTTCGGGACACCGAGCGCTTTGAGGAACGGGCGCTGCTGATCGAGAAGGAGGGAATGGAGCTGCGCCTGCAGGGAAAGGACGAATTGATCGTGGGTGAGGTCAACCACATGGCCCGGAAAAGACGGGTGCTCCTCGATGCCGAGGATGATGACGACGAGGACAAGGATGGCAATCCGGCCCCGATGACCGCGACGCGGGCGATTGAGAAACGCATGGAACGCATGACTCGTCCGTCCGGCTTGAGCAAGCGTTCCCGGGAGGTTCTGTCCCGTGACAAGAAGAAGGAGAAGGAGCGTGAAGAGGGCAGTGATCCTGATGGGGATGAGGAAGGGGATGAGCCAGACTGGCTGGAAAACACCCGCAATGATGCTCTATCCGATGATGTCTCCCTCGACTCTGACCTGGATCGCTTTGGCAAGGAGAAGCCGGTTGGCCCGGTCTTTGGCGGTGACAATCCCCTGGCGAACACCGCCTTTCCCCTGAGCGGGCAGGATGAGAACCGGAGGATGCAGACGATGTCATTCGATCGCGAACGCTACCTGGAGGGGCAGAGCGAGCGGCTGGAGGTCTTGGGCAAGCTTCTCAATCCGGAGCAGGGAAGATTGGGCGTCAGTTCTGCGGGGGCGGTGGATTTTTCGCAGGCGGGTGCCTCTCCCGTCGGAGCCCTGCAGCAGTTTGGCAATGGCCGCAATTTTGGTCCCCAGGGCATGCAGGGCCCTTCACCCTTTGATTCCAACCGTGGATTTGATCTTCCAGGCATGCAGCCCGGAGGGCAGGTGAACAGCTCGCCCGTCGGTCCTGCCTCGTCGGCAGCGCCGGAAAAAGCGGATGAGCCGCGCGTGAAGTTCCGCGACCAGTTCAAGCTGCCTACCAGGCCCTTTTAGCAGGTTCCCTTGCGGCTTGGGTTGATTGGAGCATGAGGGTGGTGTTTGCTGGTGCCGATGAGTCGTCAATTCAGTGAGTCCAGCGCCCTTTCCATGTTGGGGCGTCGAATCGAGGATCCCCCCATTGCCTG
>CAZKNW010000136.1:0-9078 GCA_964554035.1 uncultured Verrucomicrobiota bacterium | reverse complement strand
GGTCCGCGTGGCAAGGACCTGGGGCGATTGCTACGGCTACCTGCTGGTGGCCTGCGGATTTGCGGATGCGATGCTGGACCCGATCATGAATCCCTGGGACCTGTTGCCCCTGATTCCCGTGATTGAAGGGGCAGGGGGGGTGATCACCGGCTGGGATGGAGGCAAGGCCTCCGCTTCCTCCTCGGCCATTGCGGCAGCCCCCGGACTTCACGAGGAGATCAAAAAAAGGCTGAACGGATGACCGTCCAGCCTCTTTGAAACCTGTTGGATGGCGAGGACTACTTCTCCTCGTCTTCGGAGGCGGCTTCCTCACCTGTGGCCGCAGCCGTCTTGGCGGCCTCTTCCTGAGTGGCCGGTCCCTCGATGACCTCTTCCTCAGCAGGAGCGGGAGCCAGGCTGCCGGGGGCGACTTCCTCGACCTCGGCGTGGAGCTCCAGGAGATCCAGCACCTTGCCGATCACGATCTGTTCGGCAATGCGGGGGGCATCCCCGTTCTCCTTGATGCGACGAACCAGGATCTCGGGCTTGGTGCCCTGCTGGTAGGCCATCATGGTGATGTAGCGGCTCAGTTCCTCGTTGGTGGCCGTGATGCTTTCCTTTTCCGCGATGCGGGACAGGACGAAGTTGCCCTTGAGCCGGTGCTTGGCACCCTCGCTGGCGGCCTGGAAGATCTCGTCCTTCTGCTGTCCCATCTGTTCCTCGGACAATCCCTGCCGGGCGCCGCTCTGGACCATGTCATAGACGGAGCGCTTGGTCTCACGGTCGAGCACGTCCTCGGGAAGTTCGAAAGCCACGCGGGACAACAGGTCGGAGATCAGCTGGTTGCGGATCATCTGTTTCTGCTGGTGACGTGCCTCGTTCTCGATGTCGCCCTTGACCCCTTCACGCAGTGCCTCGAGGTTCTCGGCTCCAAAGAGCTTGGCCATGGTGTCATCGATCTCGGGAACCTTGCGTTCGGCCACGTCGAGAACCTCAACGCGGTAGGTGGCGGATTTGCCACGCAGCTTGGCGGAGACGAAGTCGTTCGGGAAGGTGACCTCATGGTGGAACCTCTCGCCCTTGCTCTTGCCAACGAGGGCGTCCGCCAGTCCAGGAACGACTCCATGCCCACCGGCCTGGACCCAGGCGTCCTTCTGGGTGCCGATGTGCTTGTACTTCTTGTCGATCTGGTCAATAGGGGTCTCGTCGATGGAACCCTTGAACCTCACCTGGACCCAGGCCTCCTTCTTGGCCTCACCCTTCACGGGCTCGAACTGGGGACGGTTGTCGCGAAGGCGGACCAGCGCGTCATCCACCTGTTCCTCGGAAACCTCGATACGCTCGATCTTGGCCTTGAGACCCTTGTAGTCGGGCAGCTCGAAATCGGGTTCGACCTCCACGGTCACGGCAAAGGAGAAGCCATGCTCGGTTGAAAACTGGATTTCCTCCACGTCGGGCTGGCCGACGATCTGGAGCGAATGTTCCTCTGCTGCCTTGCGATAGCCCTCGTTGACGAGGTTCTTCTTGGTTTCGGAGGTGATCTCCTCAGAGTAGTTTTTCCTGATGACGGCCTTTGGGGTCTTGCCAGGACGGAAGCCGGGAAGGCGTGCGTGCTTGGCGTAGAGGCCGGTCACCTTGTCGAACTCCGCCTTCACCTGGTCGGCATCCATTTCGATGCGAACCATCTTCTTGCAGGGTCCAAGGTCTTGAATCGTTGAATTCATATATCAGTCGTTCGTGGATTGGGTGGCGATGGGGCTGTTCGTTCTCATCGGCCGCCAGAGACAAAGGGCGAGGACAATAGAGAGTGCCCTCATGGGCGTCAAGGGATCGGGGGCAGGTTTTGAACCGTACCAAAGAATGGTTTTTGCCTCCCGGAGGGCGTCCCGTCTATGGTTCGGAGGTCCACCCAGAGGATTCCATGACGATGATTCCAACCGATGCCATGCCGGGGACGACAGTCCCTTCAGGGAGCCTTGCCGTTCTCAAGAGCGCCTGTGCCGTCCTTCTTGCGACTGCCTGCCTGCTTCCAAGCTCATCCGGCCAGAGCGCCGCTGCGAAGGATGATGTTCCCGAAATGCTTGTGGGTGAATGGGTTCCCGATGATGTGGGGTTGATTGATCCCGCCCTGTTGCCCCGTGTCCCGGTTGAACACGCAATGATCAGTGACGTCCGGGACCGGAAAGGCAAGTGGGTGCATCAGCATGCCTACCTGGTTCATCATGGGGATTCCTTCTGGGCCATGTGGAGCGATGGACCAGGAGTCCCGCGAAAGGGTGCCTCGCTTGAGACGCTCCGAGGCATTCCCCCGGGACATGACCAGGCAGGGACCCAGGTTTCCTTCGCGACCAGCAGGAACGGACTGGATTGGAGCAGGCCGGAGAGCCTGACGGGACCGCCATGGAAGGAGGACTATGGATGGATCGCGCGGGGATTCTGGGTTTTGAATAACGAACTGATGGCCCTGGCAAGCCACTTTCATGCGCCAGGCTACGCTGGGCCGGGTCTGAGTCTGGAGGCATTCGTCTATGATCGTGACGAGGGGCGATGGAAACACCAGGGAAGGGTCCTCGATGACACGCTCAACAATTTTCCCCCGAAGCTGCTGCCTGATGGAAGATGGATGATGACCCGGCGCGACCAGCGTCGACAGGTCTCGATCATGAGGGGAGGGCGTCCCCGTTTCGACCAGTGGGAGATCAGCCCCATGGCAAGCTATGGGGGGGAGGGACGACCGGAGGAGCCCTACTGGTTCTTTCTTCCGGAAGAGAAGACCATCGTCGGGCTGATCCGTGACAACGGAGGGTCCAAACGCTTGTTGAGAACATTTTCCAGGGACCTGGGCGGAACGTGGACTCCGCTCGAGAAAACCAACTTCCCGGATGCGACCAGCAAGTCTTTTGTGCATCGGACCCGTCGCGGCTACTACGTCCTCGTATCCAATTCCAACACCCGAAAAAGGGACCCTCTTACCCTGGCGGTCAGCAAGGATGGCCTCTCCTATCACAAGCTTTTCTGGCTGGTCGGTGGGCGTCACGTCGATTATCCCCACATCATCGAGAAGGATGGGAGCCTGTTTGTCGCCTATTCCGGGGCCAAGCAGACGATGGAGGTGGCGAAGGTGGAACTGGATGACCTGGAGAGGATGAAGATGCCCGACTCGGTGACGCGCGTCGGGGAGAAGAGTCGGCTTGCGGGAGTTCGCGGTGGGGATTGGATCGACCTCGGGGATGAAGGAGCATCGCTTTACTTCAAGATGCAAATGGAGGTTCCGCCGATTGGAAGGCGGGTCGAGATCGCCTTTGCAACGAGTTCACTTCAGGAGCGGGTGACCCTGGGGATCGACTTCCAGGGACGGCTCTTCAGCAATGTTTATGGGGCCGAGGAAAGGGGCCGGATCCTCACTCCGGGAGAACGCATTGAACTTCATGGGCACATCCTCAGCCACTCCCGCCTTCCAGACCATTTGGAAGCCATTGTGGTCCTCGATGGAAAGGAGATCCGGCTGGTGAATCAATCCGGGAGAAGCGATGCCAATCTTTCCCGAGTCATCCTGCGGGGGGATGGCATCGACTACCCATCCATCCGGCTTGCATCGGATCCGCAGCTGCTGATGGAGGCCAAGCCCCTCGACTTCATGGATTGATGCTTGTGTCGGCCACGGATCGGACCCAATTCCAGACACGATCCCGTTCCGAGCTGGGGACCATCAACCAGCGGTCATTGTGTGGATGGATCGCCAGTGCGTTCGGGAAGCCACCCATGAGCTTGCGTGTGTCCACATCCAGGAACGTGAAGCCAACAAGCGAAATCTCGCTGGCGATGTATTCCATGATCCTGGAGGTGCCACCGTTTTGACAAACGAGATAGGGGCGTCCCTTCACTCGTGCAAGCCGGATGGCGGCTCCTTTCCGGTAGTGTTCCAGCGGGCTGCCCCAATCCGTCCTGGGCCAGGGCTTCTGACCATCAAAGTGATCGTGTGTGATGAACCCGCACCAGAGCCCCGCAATCTCATCGTCATGCAATCCAATGAAGTTGGTGGCGATGGCTCCCCTTGAGAATCCACAGAGCAACACCTTGTCCGGATCGCCTCCGAAATCCCGGCAGATCCTCGGAATGTTTCTTTTGGCGTAGTCGACCGTTGCTTCGATATCGCCCCACCATCGGTTCGTGTTTTGTAGGCCCTCCGTACCGACAAAGGGCAGGGTGAGCCAGATGAACCTTCCCCCGGTGATGCCGAAACCGAGTCCTGCGTCCTCGATCTTTCCAGTGGATCCACTCGTTGGGAAATGATTCCCCGTGTACTCGACGATGACAGGATAGGTCTTCCCGGGTTTCCAATCGGGCGGAAGGTAGAGCATGTGGTGGACCTCCGTCTGTCCATACTCCGGTGCCTTGAGCGCAACCCTCCTGCCTGGACCGGGGCTGCCGTTTGAGACCGTGGGGAGAATGAGCTGTGGCTCACTACCGTGGAGGGATGAAATAAGGGGAGATTCAAGAGTCCCCAGTAGGACGATCACCAGCAACAGCGTTCCCGCCGGCAGGAATGGAATTCGGATTCGCGGGAAAGGAGGCATTCGGATGGGAAAGGCTTGCAAGAAGTTCACCTCTTTTTCCCTTCAGCTCAATCCCTATGAGGCTGACTCCCGGGATTGCTTCGAAAGGGCCGCCAGTCGTATGCCTTCCAGAGTGAGCAAGGGTGCCACCTTCTTGATCCTGGGTACGCCCTTGGCGATCAACCGGGCGTAGCCGCCTGTCGCGATGACGGGCAGGGCGGGGGCCTTGAGGGTGGTTTCCAGTTCCTCTATCAGTCGGTGGATCATGCCGCGGTAGCCCTTGACGGCTCCGATCAGCATGGCTTCCGTGGTGCTCTTCCCGACAACCTTCCTCGTTTCACGAATTTCGATCCTTGGAAGAAGGGCCGTCTTGTCATGCAGGTAGTCCGTCATCGCATTCAACCCGGGGGCGATGATGCCGCCAGCATAGCATCCGCGCTTGTCGACGACATCGAAGGTCACTGCGGTTCCGAAGTCGACAACGACCACCGGGGCCCCGAAGGCCTTCCTTGCCGCGATGGCGTTGGCAAGGCGGTCGGCACCGATGGTGGCTGGGTTGGGGTAGTCGATCTTCAATCCGGCCAGGGAGGCCGTCTCGGCATTCAACTCAAAGAGTGGCACCCTGAGAATCCGGGTCGCGAGCCTGCGGATGTGGCGGTCGGCCTTGGGCTGCACACTGGCGAAGGCCACAAGGTCCACCTTGTGACTTCCCTGGAATTCGCCGATGAGTTCCGGGGTGGAGGTCTCCTTCCAGTCACAGGTTGGAAAGTGAAAGTCCTTCAGGATGCGACGTCCGTTCCCCAGCCCCACATTGGTGTGGGTGTTGCCAATGTCAAAGATCAGCATCATTCGTCGGGAGAGGTGGCGTCTTCCGGAGAGAGGTACTTGGCGAGGGTGAGGGTGGTTCCCTTCTCGGTGGATTCGTAGGTCACGGTCTGAAACACGGACTGGATGGTGACCGTACCCAGTCCTCCCGGTTTGACCTCCTCGATGTTCCGTCCACGGATGTTGGCCGGATCCACTTTTCCGGCATGATCGGACAACTGGAACACCAGTCTCTTGTCATCAAGGGATGCGCTCAGGTGGAGTGGTCCGGGAACACCCTGGTAGGCATGGCGGAAGACATTGCTGGCGGCCTCATCGCAGGCCATGATGATCTGTCCTGTCTCAAGATCGGTGAATCCGGCATGGGCGGCCCAACGCTCGACCCAACCGCGGCATTCACAAAGGGTCTCCGGGCTGCAGTTGATGTGGAATTCAGCAGGGGGAGGAAGTCCGCGCCAGTCGAGCAGTATGATCGAGGAGTCGTCGTGCTGCGGGGCGTTGCCGACGAATTTCCGCCAGGCCTTGACCGCCTCCTTCAGGGTGGCACTGGCGACCTCATGGCGTGGAAGGCTTTTGAGGAAAACCTCGTCCGTGTAGTCCTCTCCGCATTCATTCCGGGCCTCCGTGATGCCGTCCGAAATCAGGACCCAGAACTCTCCCGGCTGCAGGTTGACGGTGGAGGACTTGTATTGGAAGTCATCCAGGATTCCCAGGGGCAGCTGGGGTTCTACCTGCTCGTGCCTCCATTCGTCGTTGATGAACCTGAAAGGTGCGTATTGACCGGCCGCGCAGATCTGGAGGCTGTTGCGGGTGGCATCGATCAGCAGGAAGGTCAGGCCAATGAACCGGCCTGCCTTGAGGTCCAGGGACACATGCTGGTTCAGCATCGATACCCACTCGCCCAGGTCACCCGTCGCCTGATGTGAGAGCGTCTTGATGGTCGCGGTGGCCCTCGCCATGGTCAGTGCCGCAGGCAGTCCTTTTCCGCTGACGTCCGCCAAACCCACCAGGTAGCGGTCCGCGCGGACTTCATGGGCAAAGTAGAAGTCACCACTGACGGTCCTGGCGGGAAAGTAGCGGGTATGGAGGGAGCCGAAGGGAAACCGCAGGCGCGATGGGGGCAGGAAGGATTTTTGAATCTCCTGCGCCATCTGGAGTTCCTGTAACTCCTGGGCCCTTTCCAGTTTCTGGTTCTCCGCCTCAAGCCTGAGCAGGGCGTTGACGATCAGGCTGCCGAATGCCTGGAAGATCTCATACTGCTGCTCCGAGAAGACCTCACAGTTGAGTGGGTTGAGGGCCTGCATGACCCCCAGGCAGTCGGCCCCGTTCATCAATGGAATGCACAACATGGCGTTGGCCTTGAAGGCAATCTTCTCTCCAATGCCCTGATAGTGCCTCGGGTCCTCGCTCGCATTCGCGACATTGACCGGTTCCCGATTTTGGTAGACCCATCCGGAAATGCCCCTTCCGGCTGGAACGCGAAGGGGTTCCTCCAGCCCGGAGATCCGCTGGTCGGTGCTGTAGATGATCAGCTCGCCCGTGGATTCATCGGGAAGGAGCAGCGTGCAACCAGAAGCATCAACGACCTCGCGCGAACGATCCAGGATCTCGTCGACCAGCGAATCAAGATCCATCGCCGTGGAGAAGCTGCGGGCGGTCTCAAGGAGGATCTTGTAGCGTCCCAACTGCTGTTCCAGTGCGCTGTCGATCGCCTGGTCACTCATTCGCTTCGATGGGAACCGGATTGGTGCTGGCCAGGATTTCGGCCTCGGACGGAAGGTCCTTGGACTTGCTGCCCCAGATGATGCGTGAGGGTTTCTCCCCAAGAGTGGCGAAGGTCGCCTTGGCGTAGGTGGAAATCACCTTGAGGTTCTGGGATACCACCCTCATCTCGCGGATCAGCTGCTGGATGTCCTCGTTGTTCTCACCAATGAGGTGGTCGGCCTTGTCGAGAACCTCGCTCCCCTTGGCCATGGCCGCGTTGGCGTTTTCCACGACTTCCTTCACACCCTTCATGATGTCCTGGTAGTCGGCCTTGAAGTTGGTGGTGACCTCATGGACGTTGGTGATCGCTCCATCGGCATTGGTGACAAGGTTGCTGGCCTGGTCAAGGATGCCGTTGAGCCTCGGCTTGAGGTCGGTGACGGTCTGCACGACGTTCGTCATGTGCCCGCGTAGTTCGGTGATGGCGCCGTCGGCATTGCCGGCGAGGCTGCTGCCCTTTTCAAGGATCTCCGCCATCTTGGGTACGAGTTCCGGGTAGTCTGACTTCAGCTGGATGATGATGTCGTTGACGTTGTCGATGGCCGCCTTGGCGGAACGCGCCAGATCGTCGATGGAACTGCTGCCCGTTCCGGCGATGATGGCCCCGTCATTCAGGGGAGGTGCATCAAAGCTCCCACCGGAGAGGAGGATGAGTTTTTCGCCCAGCATGGTCTCGGCCTCGACCGCGGCCTCGATGTCCGAGGGAATTGCAGGGACGCCTTCGTAGATCTGGATCGTCACCCGGACCCGCGCACTCGGATTGGGGGAGACGGACTGCTCGCGCTCGTCCAGATAGCGAATACCGGTCACGGCACCGGCGGGGGCACCGGCATAGCGGACATCCGAATGCAGCTTGATGCCGGTGATGTCCTTGAAATCGATTTCGATGGACCGGTCGCTGCCGCCCACGTTGTAGCCGGTGATGGCCATGGCCAGTGCGCCAAGCAGCACGACGCTGCAGGCGATGACCGAGACCGGGATGACGTATTCTGAAAGGTTGCGTTTCTTCATGACGACCGCGTCGGGAGGGTAGGGGAATCGTGGCTAAATGACAGGTTCTTCCTCGCCCAGGAGTGTCTTGATGTAGTCTCCCTTGGATAGCTTCAAGGGAATGGGTCCGTCTGGAACGCCATGGATGAACTGCTGCAGCATTTCGTTGGGATGGTTCCGGATCTCCTCAGGGGTGCCTTCAGCGATGATCTTCCCCTGGTTCTCACCGGTCCCCAGCATGATCATCCGTGTGGCGATCCTGAAGGCACTGGTCATGTCGTGGGTCACGACGACTGCCGTCATGCCCATCTTCTTTGTCAGGTCCATCGTGAGTTCGTCCACTACCGCGGTCATGACCGGATCAAGACCCGAGGTCGGTTCGTCGGAAAAGAGGAGTTCGGGGTCCAGGGCCAATGCGCGTGCCAAGGCGACCCGCTTCTTCATGCCTCCGCTGATTTCGGAGGGCTTCAGGTCCTCGAAACCTGTCAATCCCACGAGCTCCAGCTTCATCTTGATCATCAGGTCGACGATCGAGGGATCGACACTGGCATGTTCCAGGATCGGAAGGGCGACGTTCTCGCCGACGGTCAGGGACTGGAGCAGTGCCCCTGACTGGAAGAGCATCCCAAACCTCCTGCGGATCCTTGCCAGTTCGTGCACGTCCATGGCCGTGGTTTCCTGGCCGAATATCCGGATGCTTCCCGAGGTGGGCTTGAGGGAACCGATGATGTGCCTGAGAAGCGTGCTTTTCCCGCAGCCGGATCCACCCATGATGATGAAGGTGTCCCCGCGCCGGATCTTGAAGCTCAGCCCGTTCAGGACGGCCCGTCCGTTGAAGACGCGGACCAGGTCATTCACCTCGATGATGACCTCACGGTCATCGTCCCCGGCCGGTGACGATTCGGGCGGCATCTCTTTGACCTGGGAGTCCTTTTCCATCGATCCAGGCATGGAGCTCAGACAT
>CAZKNW010000135.1:0-9134 GCA_964554035.1 uncultured Verrucomicrobiota bacterium | reverse complement strand
TTCTCAGGCGAGGTCAACCAGTCCGCCAGATACTCGCGTCTGTCCTTCTCCGAATCCGACGCAATCGGTTCCGCGTCCAGCGGTGCAGGAGGCTGCGGCTTGCCGGTCCTCGGCTGAATCAGGTCTCCCCTGGGTTCCACGTAGAGCGTCCTGACACCATTGCCATTCCGGGCGTCACCACCCCAGCCTTTGGCTCGCACACGCGCAAAGAGATTGGCGAAGGAGTAGTATTGATCATTGGTCCATTTTTCGAGGGGATGATTATGGCACTTGGCACAATTGATCGAGAGCCCCAGGAAGGCCTGGCTGACGTTCTCAGCCATCGTCTCCGGATCCTGATGCACCGAGTAGAAATTAACCGCCCCATCCTTCATCGAGTCTCCCTTTGCGGTCACCACCTGCCTTGCAATGCTGTCCCAGGAGGCATTGGCCGCCACCTGCTGCCTCAACCACTCGTAATAGGATTTCACGGCATCGGGACGGAGCAGCTTGCCATTGATCAGGAAGAGGTCGCCCCAACGATAAGTCCAGTAGTCCACAAACTCAGCCCGCGAAAGAAGGCGATCAATCAGTCGGACGCGCTTGTCAGGTGCCGCGTCCTCAAGGAAGGCCTGGGTCTCCACCGCCGTAGGGAGCGTTCCGATTGCATCGAGGTAGGCGCGGCGGACGAACTCCTCATCCGAGGAACGCGGTGACGGCTTGAGGTTCAGTCTCTTCAACTGCGCCAGGACAAGGTCGTCAATGAAGTTGGCCCGATTGGATTCCCGGAAGACGGTTTCAGGAATCGCGTTGGGAAAAGGTGAGGTCACGCGGGCAATGACCACGCGACTGGAATACCAGACATTGATGGCTCCCTCTCCATAGCCGATCACCTTGACCTCACCTGTCACCTCATCCACCTCCGCAACGGTGGCGTCCGTGGAGCTGAACTTCGCATGGGAAGTCACGTCTGATGAAGTTCCATCCGAGTAGTTTGCCGTAACGACCAGCCTGTGCGCATCACCCGGCTGAATGACCATCCGACGGGGCTGGACTTCCAGCGAAATCAGCTCCGCCTCGGAATCATCCGGTGCGGGAGCACCCTGCTGGATCCAACCGGCAAGGATATGATAATCCCGGGAACCCGCCTCCAGCCGCTTGCCTCCCTTATGGGCGACCGCCATGGTTGGCTTGGTGAGGAGAAGACTTCGCGCAGGAGCCGCCAGTTCCACCCTCCTGCCTCGTGCATCCCGGGTGATGTTGTAGTGATCCGTGACCGGATCATAACCCCGCAGACTCAGGCGGAACCCTCCCTTGCCTGCAAGCGCCCCATGGCAGGCACCCATGTTGCAACCCTGCTTGGCAAGGACGGGCAGAACATGGTTGCGAAAACTCCACTTCACGAGTTGCCCCATCCCTGTGACCGTGACCGACGCCGAAGCCGTGCGGCCATCCATGCTTGCAGTCAGGATCACCTTTCCGTCGGCCCTGGGCGTCACCAAGCCATTGGAATCAACCGTGGCGACCGAACTGTCACTGGAGGACCATGCGGCCTTCTGAAGATCTGCGACAGAACCTCCCTGCTCCTCCTGGACCAGGAGCATCTGCTGGATGGATGCCCGACCATGAAGTGACGCTTCTTCAGGCAGTATCCTCAACCCTGCCAACAAGGAAGGGACCGCAAGCCACATCGCAGCGAATCCCATCATGCGGCCGAGAGGTCTGGAAAACTTGAAATGTCTCATGCGAACAACTCCCGGATGGGTTGCTTGCCAAAATCCACCAAGGGAAACGGTCTCCCCGAGGGACCCGGCAGGTGGCTTTCATGATTGAACCCCAGGCTGTGGAAGATGGTTGCGACAATATCACCGGGATCCACGGGGCGCTCGGCGGGAAAGCCGCCAATCGGATCACTCTTGCCGATCGCCCGGCCTCCCTTGACGCCACCACCCGCAAAGCTGCAGGTAAAGCACTGAGGCCAGTGGTCCCGACCACCGGCGGGATTCACCTTGGGTGTCCTTCCAAACTCACTCAAGCCCGTGACCAGCGTGTCGTCCAGCATGCCACGATCATGCAGGTCCTCGATCAGGGCCGAGTAGGCCTGGTCATAGAGAGGACAGACCACGTTCTTCATACCATCGATCGAGGTGAAGGGCTTGGAACCATGGATATCCCAGGTCGTTTCACCAAACACCGTCAGGAAGGTATTGATCGTTACGAAGCGAACACCGTTCTCAACCAGCCTCCGCGCAAGGAGACAGCATTGACCAAAGCGCGTCATGCCGTAGCGCTCACGCACCTTCATCGGTTCCTCACTCAGGTCAAACGCCTTGCGCGCCTGCTCGCTGGTCATGATGCGGAAGGCGGCATGGAAATTGTCGTCAAGGAGTCTTGCATCCTCGCTGGCTTCAAAGTCCTTCACGGTCTGATCCACGATGTCCCTCATCGAACGTCTTCGAGAAAGCCGCGTGGCACCAATCTGATCAGGAGGCAGAAGGTCCGGTACCTTGAAGTTCTTCTGGGAGGGATCCGCCATCAGGGCAAAGGGATCATGGGCTTTCCCAAGGAAGCCACCCGCCTGTCCATTGGGCAGGTTTCCACCGCCACGGCCCATCAGTTCAGGAAGCACCACAAAGGGAGGCAGGTCGGACTTCCGCCCCATCAGGTGACTGGCCACCGCCCCGGCATGAGGCGTCTGGACGCCACCGGTGAACCGCCGCCCCGTCTGCAACATCTGCCAACCGGCATCATGGACGGCTGCTCCCTCGTGATGAACCGAACGGACCAGGGAAAACTTGTCGGCCACCTTCGCGTGCATCGGAAGGATCTCGGAGACCTCGAACTCCTGGGAATTGGTCCGGATGGGCTTGAAGGGGCCACGAATCTCGCTGGGCGCATCGGGCTTCATGTCCCAGAGGTCGAGATGACTCGGCCCGCCCAGGTTGAAGATCATGATGCACGCCTTGTTGTCATCCCCCTTGTTTCCATGTGCCTCCTTGGCGGCAAGGTATTGGGGAAGGGAGAGCCCGATGGCACTCAGGGCACCGACCTGGAGAAACTCACGTCGCTTCAGGTGACTTGGTCCACAGAGGGAGGCTTTACGATCAGATAAAAAGTCCAGCATGAGCCTGATGGATTGGATTCCGGTGGTTGATGTTGGCGAGCTTACTCCTTCCCCGGCCAGCGTCTTGTAAGCCTGATGCCTTTTTTGGTAAGTTTCGATCATGACTCCGGAAGAAGCAAAAAGGTTCCAGGAACGCTTTTTCGAAAAAATCCCCAATGTTCTAAGAATGGTATCCCTGATGGCAGGCACGCCTTCCGTGTCCATTTATGTAAAGAACACACAGAGTCGCTACGTCTTTGCCAACAAGGAATCACTGGCCACCTATGACCTTGAGCGTGAGGAGGATCTGATCGGGAGACACGCCCACGATTTCTTTCCGCCGCTGCTTGGCGAGGCCTACGAAAGTGAGGATCGAAGGGTGATGGAAAAGGCCGAACCGGTGCAGAATGAGGTCTGGCTCGTCCCCCACATCCGGGGCACGCCGAGGTGGTTTGTCTCCAGCAAGACTCCATTGATGGATTCACGGAACAAGGTCGTCGGACTCTTCGGAATCATGCACCTGATCTCGTCCTCTGCCGCACGCATGAGTCATTTCCAGGAACTGCATCCCGCCATGCAGTACATCGACGAACACTACCTCGAGGAGGTCACCGCAACGGAGCTGGCAAAGATGGCCGGGCTGTCCACGGCCCACTTCAATCGACGCTTCCGTGAGATCCTCCGCCTCTCCCCCATGGCCTACATCCATTCAAGACGGATCCAGGAGGCCCAGAGGTTGTTGGCCACCACCGACGACTCAGTGGGAAGCATCGCCGTGGACACCGGCTTCTACGATCAAAGCCATTTCACCAAACGCTTCAAGCAAAGCACGGGCATGACCCCGCTCGCCTATCGGAAAAGGTACCGGAGGTAACGAACCCGAGGACCTGCTCCTTACTCCCTGCCTTCCTCATTCCACCGTCTCGAGGATCGCGTCCACCAATCCGTTGATGGTGTGTTCATCGGCCTCGATCTCAGGCTGAAGCCCCAGCGCGGTGATGGCCTTGGTGGTCTCGGGACCGATGCTGGCCATCTTCAGTTGAGGCCATTTTTCCAGCATGGCCGGAAGATCAAAACGGGCATGGAAGTTCTCCACCGTGGAACTGCTGGTGAAGGTGATCCAATCGGCTCCGGACTCCTCGAAGTCCGCCACTGCCCCGTTGAAATCCTCGGTTTCAGGCACGGTCTTGTAGACAGGAACATCATCCACGATGGCACCCAGTTCCTCCAGCATCTCGGGAAGGTCCGGATTCGCCACCTGCGCCCGCGCCAGAAGGATGTTGAGGTTCTCCACTGACTCCACCTTGTTGATCGCCTCAGCCACCTCACGCGCAACGTATTTGTCGGGCATGGCGTCGATCTGAAGGTGAAGCGCTTCCAGTTTGGCGGCCGTGGCGGGCCCGACGGCGGCAATCTTCACGCCACCGATGTCGCGGAGATCCTTGAAGGCCCTGAAGAAATACTCAAAGAACCGATCCACTCCGTTGGGGCTCGTGAAAACCAGCCAACTGTAGGAGTTGAGGGCAACAAGCGCGTCCAGCAGATGCTGTCTCTCATCCGGTTCCGCAATTCGGATCGTCGGAATCTCCAGAATATCAGCGCCTGCCTCCGCCAGTTGATGGGAAAGCCGGCTTGCCTGCTTGCGGGTGCGGGTCACGACGATGCGCTTTCCAAACAAGGGGCGTTTCTCAAACCAGTTCAAAACCGGTCGCAGTCCGGCGACCCCTCCAATGATGGTGACGGCCGGAGCCTTGAAACCGGTTTCCTTCACAACGGACTCAATGGTGTCCAACGTGCCCTCAATGGTCTGTTGCCGTCCCGTTGTGCCCCAGCGCACCATGGCAACCGGTGTTTCCTTCGCCATGCCATGCTCGGTCAGCTTGCCCGCAATCATTCCGATCCGCTCAACTCCCATGAGCACCACCTTGGTTCCCGGGATTTCGGCGAGGTTCTTCCAGTCGATGCTGCTTTCCTCCTTGGTTGGATCCTCGTGGCCTGTGACCACGGTGAACCCGGAACACTGCTCACGATGCGTGACGGGAATGCCGGCATAGTTGGGCGCCGCGATGAAGCTCGAAATTCCAGGAACGACCTCGAAGCCAACACCGGCATCCACCAGTTCCTGGGCTTCCTCGCCTCCTCGTCCAAAGATGTAGGGATCGCCACCCTTCAAGCGGACCACCGTCTTTCCCTCCTTCGCCTTTTCAACGAGGAGCCTGTTCAACTGGTCCTGGGGAATGGCGTGATCCTTGGCGCGCTTGCCCGCGTAAATGACTTCAGCACCTTCCGGCGCCATCTGCAGAAAGGAGCGGTTGACAAGTGCATCATAGACCAGCACTTCAGAACGCCGGATCAACTCCGCCGCCCGCATGGTCAAGAGGCCCGGATCACCGGGACCTGCTCCAACCAGGTAAACCTTTCCTGTCTTGCTTCGCATCGCGCGAATTCTACGCACGGCTCTCTGAAAGGGAAAGTGTTGTCGTGGAATTGATATTTCCGGGCGACCGGACTCCGCCAGCCCTCGATCCACCTGCCGTGCTGTGCTCCGGTGGCCCGCTCTTGAGCAGGCCACCGGTGTTGCACACACAGAAACAGTCCTTGTAGTAATCAGGTGGACCGAAAGTCTGTCTTCATGTCAGTTCAGTTGTGTTCAAGAAAGATGGTGGAGTGCATGGCTTCAATCGCCTTCATGTACCAGAAATTCGCCATCTGCGAATCCTTGTTGATGCCGAGCCCGTCCGCATAGCAATGACCCAGCTTGATGCAGGCGATCGCATGCTGCTGTTCGGCAGCCTTCTGATACCAGAGAAACGCCACCCGATCATCGTGAGGGAAAGCCTGACCCGATGCGTAGAAATCACCCATTCGGATCTGTGCCATGGGAACCCCTGCGTTGGCCTCCGCCATCACAGCCGTAATGTCAGTCTCGCTGACTTCTGTCGATGTATGTGTAGCATCCATATATTCATGCCTTTCTGTTGAATGTCCGGTTGACAGCAATCAGGTTTCATACCATGCCATTGGCCTACATAAACCCCACTCTACAAATGATTTAGAACATCAAACCTCATGGACGAAGGAACGACTTTCCGCGCCTGGCACGGATTTCCGTCGTGCTCAAACGATTCGGAGTATCCCATCCTGATCCCCCCACCGAGAGGCAAGCTCGCCAACCGTTTCGGTCCAGCCCGGGGGACAGAGTTCAGGAAGAAGTTCGTTCAGGGGAAGCACAACAAAACTCCGGAGATGAGCCCTGGGATGGGGTACCGTCAGAAGCGCCGTCTCAATCCTTTGGTCTCCAAAAACAATCAGGTCCAGGTCAAGAGGTCGCGGCTCATTCAACACCTTCTTGGGACGTCGCCCAAAGGAGACCTCCTGCTCCTTCAACCATGAAAGCAATCCCTGGGGAGTCCATTCGTCGGACAACTCCAGCACGGCGACCGCATTGACAAAATCGCGGGAGCCCGGTGGACAGTCCACCGGCAGGGAACGCCACAATCTCGATCTCCTCACCGGCGACAGGGAGATGACATCCAAGGTCCCAAAGGCGGATTCGATCAGGGAGATCGAATCCCCCTCATTGGACCCAAGCGCAACCACGATTTCCGTTCGGCAATTCAGTCCCGCCCCCTTCCCCTGACCGTTCTCATGTAATGAAAAAGGTATTGCTGAGCATAACCTCCCCAGTGCCCGAAATGGGAGTCCGAGAACGCCTGCAGTTCCTTCAGTGAGACTTCCTTCCTTGCAGGAAAGTAGAGCTCCCTCAGTGCCCGAGCGACCCAGACATCCACCGGAAAGGCCCTCTGCTTTCCGTAGGCAAACAAAAGGACACAGTCCGCAATCTTTCGACCAACACCTCGAAGATCCAGCAGTTTCTCACGTGCCTCCTCACACTCCAGGACGTGCAGCGCGGAAAGATCCAGGCGTCCCTCTACGATCGCCCTCGCAGCCCCCAGGAGATTGGGGGCCCGAAATCCCATCCTGCAGGCACGAAGTTCCTTCTCGCTGCAGGAAGCAATCACGGCCACCTCCGGGAAGGCACGACGTCCCAAGGCACCCGAGGGCGCCTTGATCTCCGCTCCATACCGCAGGGAAAGGGTCTCCACTACATCACGGATCTGGATGATCTGCTTGGTCGAGGAAAGAATGAACGAAGCAAGGCACTCCCAGGGAGGTTGTTTCAAGATTCGAAGCCCACGGCATTGGCGGATTGCCTGTCGCATCACCCGGTCTTTCGGAAATGACGCGAGAACCTCTTCATAGTCCAGGTCCAGCTGAAGGTAGTCGCGGATCGTCGCGAGAAGGGACGGGGTGCGAGAGCATGTCTGCAGGCAGATTTGGTTCCCCTTTTGTCCAAGCCAGACCCACTGATTTCCGAGGATCCCCTCCCATCCACCTTCAAGAGGCATCCAACGAAAGGCCTGTCCCGAGTTGAGGGTCTCACCGAGGTCATAGTCAGGTGCTTCCCAGAAAACCTGTCGGCATCCCTTGAACCTTTGGAATGCGACCATCACTTCCGCCTTCATTTGAAACCCGAGGCGAGAATGGTCTGAAAATGGGGCGGGGCTTCCTCCTGTGCCACGACCGTCACTTCGACATCCCGGAATCCCGCATCTTCCAACCAGCGGTGCAGGTCACTTTCCGGAAATCCGAGCCATTGATCACCATAGAGTTCACGCGCCTTTCCAAATTCATGTTTCAGGAGATCCAGGATCAGCACCTGCCCTCCCGGCTTGAGGAGTCGATGACCGGAAAGAATCGCCTTGGCGGGATCCTGGGCATGGTGAAGGGCCTGGCTGAGGATGACCAGATCCATCGAACCCTCCTCGATGGGAGGCGCCTCCAGATCTCCATGGCGGAACTCCAGGTTCTTGAGCTTGTTCTTTTCGGCCTTCCTGGCACCGAATTGAACCATCTTTTCCGAGTTGTCGACCGCGATCACCCTGCGGCAGCGTCTCGCAAGCAGCTCGGAGAGCAATCCCTCGCCCGACCCGAGGTCCGCCACATCAATGCTGGGTAGGATTCGAAGGAGTAGGTGTCCAAAAGCCTGCCATGAGCGCCCCGGCCCGTAACTACGATCAAAGCGTCCTGCAACCTGGTTGAAGTAGACCTGCTCCTGCTGCTCCCTCCTGTCGAGAACCCGCTTCAGGTTGATGGTATCCGATTCCCTTTCCGGAAGTTCATCCGCGCCTTCCACAGCGAGAAGTACGAGCTTCCCCACAGCCTCGTCCGAAAGCGGAGCCCAGCGGTAATAGGTTCGCTTGCCCTTCCGTTCGGACTCCAGCAACCCGTTCTCCTGAAGTTGCCCAAGATGAGTGGAGATCCGGGACTGGCCGAGACAGGTGATGTCTTGGAGTTCGTTCACTGAAAGCTCATTTTCCTGCAGCAGAGAAATGATGCGCAACCGTGTCGGGTCCGCCAGCACCCTCAGCAACCGCAGTGTCCTTGGTGTCTCGCTCATGAATTACTCCTCCCTTGCCCAGTCCGGCTTGGGGAAACTCCTGATTCCGCTGTAGCGAATATAGCTTTCCCAGATGTCGCCGTTACCGTTCACCCTCGGATCCCCCGTCTTCTTGAGGTAACGCTCCAGTTGGGCTGACAGCTCGTTGAGGATCCTCTCGTGGACACCATCGCCCACAAGGTTCTCCAGGCAGCCCGGGTCTTTCCGGATATCGAACAGTTCATACTCGGGCCGATGATCCACAGCGAGATGGAAGTACCTTCCAAGGGTCGGGTGCTCACGATTCTGGATGAGGAAATCGAGACTCGGGCAGGCATCAATATCATGATAACCGCCATGTTCGGGCCCCGGCTTCCCGTTGGCATCCAACTTCGTGGGAGCCCCGGCAGGCCAACGCTCGGGATGGAAGTTCCAGATCAACAGATACTGTTGGCTGCGAATCGCCCGCTGCGGATACGTCAGGTTGTTCCAGCGCGATGACGAATGCCTCTCTCGTGCCGCATACACATATCGCCGGGATCCATCCACCATTCCCTCCTTGGGTGACCTAAGAATGTTCAGAATGCTCCGGCCTGCCAGCGCAGGACGATC
>CAZKNW010000134.1:0-9146 GCA_964554035.1 uncultured Verrucomicrobiota bacterium | reverse complement strand
AGGGACGATTCTCCAGCTGCAAACCGAACCGTTCCTTCCCGCAAAGTCCAACCTCGATCGGTCCTCCCCTGAGCATCTCCGAGCAGATCTCATGTCCTTCGAGACGGCAGCCAGGTTCGACGTCCAGTGCCTTGCAATGAAGGTCAGGCCACTCATGGGAAGCCGTCTTCACCAGTCCGGCCAGCCCCCCGGAAAATGGATCACCCTTGAGCTGCTTCAATCCGAAGACACCATCCAGATTGGAGATCGACGCCAGGAACGAAACTCCCCTGCCTGCCTTGAGGAGGGAACCGCCCAGCTTCTGGACCAGCTGGAATGACTTGGCCAGTGAACCTTTCTCCATCGGATCTCCCTCGGAAACCAGCACCAGTCCCGAAAGGACCTCAGGTGCCTTGGCCGAAAGGGAACGGGCAAAGGACTTCGACTTCACCGACAGTCCACGATCCTTGAAGGCCTTCTCGATCGCCTTGCGAAGAGGGGTGTCCTCACCCGCAATCCAAACCTCACCACCGGCCCTCGGGGAAACCACCTCAGCGAGGAAATGATCCCCCATGGCAACCGGCACGAGGACCTGGCGTTCAGCCACCTGGCTCAGGATCGGAGGCAGGTCATCGTCATTGGAACCAGCCGCTTCATGGGTCGATGAGACACCTGCGTTTCCATTGCTGCCCGACTGAGCCAGGAAATCCACCACCTGACGAAGGGTCTGCAGGGTCCCAAGATCATTGGGCTTCACCTCCTGCGCATCAGGCAGTTTTTCCTGCAGCGCGGACATGATCTCAACCCGCTTGATCGAATCGATGCCCAGATCACTGTCCATCTGCATGTCCAGCTCCAGCATCTCCGGAGGATAACCCGTTTTCTCGGAAACCACCTCCAGCAGGACCTCGGTAATCCTGTTGGTGTCGACACCTGAGGGTTTGGAGGACGGGGGCTCCGCCGTGGCAGCTTGGGCTCCCACGGCTCCACCCAGGAATTCAGCCACCTGCCTGAGCGTGCCCAGCGCACCCAGATCGCTGGGCTTCACCTCGGGCGCCTCCGGCAATCTCTCCTGCAGCGCGGACATGATCTCAACCCGCTTGATGGAGTCGATGCCCAGGTCGGTATCCAAGCCCATGTCGAGGTTCAACATGTCGGTGGGGTACCCGGTTTTCTCCGAGACCACTTCCAGCAATGTGGGGGCAATGGCGGAAACATCCGCTCCCGCAGGCCGTGTGGCAGCAGGTGTCGACGACGCAACCGCAGGTGCGGCTGAAGCCAGGAAGTCCACCACCTGGCGAAGGGTTTCCAACGCACCCAGGTCACTGGGCTTCACCTCGGGGGCATCAGGAAGCCGATCCTGCAACGCGGACATGATTTCAACCCGCTTGATGGAGTCGATGCCCAGATCACTGTCGAGCCCCATGTCCAGATTCAACATCTCGGAAGGATAACCGGTCTTTTCAGAGACCACTTCCAAAAGGGCGCTTGATACGGCATCCGCGCCAGGCCCGGCGGGTAGTTCGGCAACAACGGCACGAACACCTGAATCTCCTCCAGCAGGCATTCCCCTGGAAAGGAACTCCACAACCTGCCTCAGGGTCTCAAGAGATCCCAAATCACTGGGCTTCACCTCAGGCGCGTCTGGAAGACGATCCTGAAGCGCGGACATGATCTCAACCCGCTTGATCGAATCGATTCCAAGGTCGCCATCGAGCCCCATATCCAGATTGAGCATCTCAATCGGATACCCCGTCTTTTCGGAAACCACCTCAAGTAGAGCCTTCTCCACCCTCGCGTTGCCATCACCGCCTGCCGGTGCGGAAACCACCTTTCTCGAAGGAGTCACCGGCTCGGCAAGGCGTGCAGCCTCAAGAATCTCCCTTCGATCCACCACCCGGTCAAAACCGTCCCCCACCGGCTCAGGAGCAGGAGCGGGGTTCACGGATGGCGGCGCAACCGGTTTCGGAGCAACGGGCGCCTTCGGGGCACTGGCAACCGGCTTTGCAACCGGCACCGATGGAGCAACTCCCCCCGTATGAAGCCCCTGCTGCCTTGAAAGGATGTCGCTCAGCGCCTGCTGCGCCTTCTCCTGTCCGAGCAGGAACTGGTGATGGAGCTTGGCGGTCTGCTCTTGAAGCCTTTGCATTGCGGCAAAGGCGTCGCGGGTATCCTGAAGGGCTGCTTTGATCGATTCGGAATCCATGGATGAACTGGATGCGGCTGAAATGACTTGAGGCGACTGAGGGACCGGGGTGGCTGGGACGGCGGGTTTGGGCTCCGTCACCACGGGCGCCTTCTTTGGTGTCGGCGGCTTCTCCTGGTAGGGAGCACGGTAATTGGCTCCGCAAATCGGAAGGGTCATTCGTCCCTTTGCAGGAAGAATGACATCCAGCTTACCAGCGGCACCCGTGTCCCACTGATCGAAGGCGATGGGCATTCCAAGGGCAGACAGCTGTGCCAGCATCCAGGCAAGATCGAGGACACCGTCCTTCTTGCCCCGCGATGCATCCAGGCTGATGACATGGCCGTTCTCCCCTTTTGTAATGGCCTTGACCAGCCCACCGAGGACGCTGCCCCCACCGACTTCCAGAAAGGTATCGACACCCGCCTCGCGCATGCCCTTCACCATCCCGACAAAATCAACCGGCTTGGACAACTGCGCGCCCAGCAGCTCCCTGCTCTCCTCCTCGTCCGAAGGATAAACCCCTGCCGTCGTGTTGGAATAGACCTTCGAATCCGAATCAAGGAAGGACACCTCCGCGAGGCCCTTTGTGAATGGCTTGGCAGCCTCGGCCACCAGTTCGCTGTGAAAGGCGGCCGCCACAGGCAAACGCTTGAACCAGACCTTCAGCGAGGAAAGCTCCTTCTCGGCAGCCTCGATGTCCTCCTCCGATCCGGCGATGACAACCTGCTCCGGCGAATTGACGTTGGCCACGACGGCCTTGAGTCCCTTTTCCCCAAGAAGGGCGGACATCGATTCCCCCCCCATCTTGACGGCCGTCATGGTTCCTCCACCACTTGCCCGGCCCGCCTCAGCCATCAACCTCCCCCTGAGGAGCGATGCCTTGTGGAGATCCTCTTCCGAAAGGCGCCCACCAGCACAGAGTGCCACCAATTCTCCATAGCTGTGGCCACCAAAGAAACCGGCCTCGACGCCAAACTGTTGAAGCACCTTCCAGGCACCCATGGCCGTGACGCCCAGTGCAGGCTGCGCCCGGTCGGTCCTTCGCAACTCGGTTTCCTGCCTCTCGGCAGTGGCCTCGTCAAAGGCGGGTTGAGGAAAAAGAAAATCCGTCAGGCGTCCCTCTTCCCGGCCGCGCACCTTCTCCGCAAGATTGAGGGACTCAAGGGCTTCAGGGAACTGGCAGACAAGATCCTTCAGCATGTTGATGCGCTGGGAACCCTGACCTGGAAACAGGACGCCGAGCTTCCCGCAGCGGGTTGTTCCAAAGACCGCCTTTCCGGCGACACTCCAATCCGATGTGGCATTCTGGGAAACCTTCCTCGAGCAATCGGAAAGGATCTGGCGCCAGTCTCCATCACGCTCAAGGATCATCACCAGTCTCAGTTTGGCACCTGCGTCGAAACCATCGCGGAATTCAGTCGCAGCCAGCCTGAGCTGATCCCAGTCATCCACCTTGGAAAGCTTCTCGAGGGATGCGGTCAGTTCCGACGACGAAGCGGCCGACAAGGGCAGCAGCTGGATGCTTCCATCCCAGTCCGTCTCCTTCTTCTCCGATCCATGCTCCTCAAGCAGGCAATGGAAATTACTTCCCCCAAATCCAAAGGCGCTCAACGCGGCCCGGCGGGGATGACTCGGATCCGCCACCCAGGGGCGTTTCTCCACATTGACGTAGAAGGGCGTTGTTTCCGGTGTCACCGCCTCATGGGGCTGCTTCACCTTGATCGTCGGAGGAAGCACCTTGTGATGCAGGGCGAGGGCTGCCTTGATCAGGCCCGCCGCACCGGCAGCAGCCTTGGTGTGGCCGATCTGCGACTTCACGGATCCCAGCGCGCACCAGGATCCCTCACCCGCTTCACCATAGACCTTGGAAAGGGCCTTCACCTCGGTCGCGTCCCCCACCTTGGTGCCGGTTCCATGCGCTTCAACGAGCTCAATGGAATCCGGCGTGACACCACCCATTTCATAGGTGCGTCTCAGGGCCTTTTCCTGCCCTTCGGCAACGGGGGCATAAACCGCATTGCCCTTGCCGTCACTCGATGAGGCCAGTGCCTGGATCACGGCGTAGATGCGGTCCCCATCGCGCTCGGCATCCTCGAGGCGCTTCAGCACAACGACGCCCAGTCCTTCACCAAGAATGGTGCCATCGGCCTGGTTTGAAAACGGTTTCGCATCCCCCGTGGCCGAAAGGGCCGGAGTCTTGCTGAAACACATGTACATGAAGATGTCGTTGAAGGTATCAAGTCCTCCGGAGATCACGACGTCACTGCGCCCGGACAAGAGTTCCAGGCAGGCAAGGTGCACGGCGCTCAGCGAACTCGCACAGGCGGCATCCACGACGCAGTTGGTTCCTCCCAGATCGAGACGATTGGCGATACGACCTGCAGCCACATTGCCCAGAAGGCCCGGAAAGGAATTTTCCTGCCAGCCGACGTAGCCATCCGAGATCCGATCCACCACATCGGCAGCCACCTCTTCATCGACCCCTGCATCACGAAGGGCCTTCCTCCAGATCGGGTGCCCGAGACGTGCGCCCAGGGGAATCACCAGCTCAAGCGTGCCGGTCACTCCAAGAATGACACTGGTGCGTTCCTTGGGAAGCTCCTTCCCGGCCTTGCCGTAGCCGGCATCATCCAGCGCCCTCTTAGCGGCGACCAGTCCCAGCAGCTGGGTGGTATCCGTCGCCTCGATATCCCGGGGAGAGACTCCGAACTCCATCGGGTCAAAGGGAACCGGCGAAAGGAAGCCACCCCGCCTCGCATAGGTCATGTCAGGGGACTTCGGGTCACCATCGAAGAAATCCTTCGGGTCCCAATGGGTGGTGGGAATCTCAGTGATGGCATCGACGCCATTCCTGATGTTGGACCAGAATTCCTCCACGCTCCTTGCCTTTGGAAAAAGACAGCTGACGCCGGCAATGGCAATGGAACCGGAGAGGGCCTCCTGCGATGGGTCTTTGGGCGACTTCATGCACCTAGATGGCGATCCAGCTCAGCAGGCTCGAACGGACGCACACGCGCCAGGTCGCCTTGGAGCCGGATGCCCTGTTGTCGAAGGGTGTTGATGCGGAGCGTGAGGGCCGCTCCGAAGAGAAGGTTGCGTGCGACGGTGACCACGGTCCGGTTCTCAGGTGGCTCGAGGAAGGATCCCTTGACCCATTCATTGAAGGCACCCATGGCAGGGCCGCACCAGACCTGGTAATCCACCACGCGCTGAGGGTCACCACTGTTCGCCCAGCGCGAGCTCTGGCCAAGATAACTCCGGAAGACCAGCGCCATCTTGTGCTTGGGATCTCGCTCCGCCCTCTGCAGCTGGTCCATGTCGCGGGTCTTGAAGTAACTGCGGGTCGATTCCCAGACATCCTCCAGCGAGCCCTTGAAGAACTGCTTCTCAAGCATCGTACGATCTGTTTCGCCCAGCTCCTCAAGACTCCCGTGCGCCTTGTAGAGGTCGTAGAGCTTCTGGGCGCGCATCGCGAACATCGTGCCGCGCTTGAGAACCTGAACCTTCACACCCATCTCAAACATGTCGGCAGCGGGCGCCATCGCGACATCCGCCTGTTCCGCCCACGCAAGCATCTTGCGGACATTGTCGGAAGAACCGGACTCGACACAGGACTGGTTCACGGAACCGGTGACCACATAAGCCGCGCCCATCGCGAACGCCGCGGCGATTGAGGAAGGCGTGGAAAGGCCACCTGCCGCTCCGACACGGAGCCGCTGCTCGTAACCATGCTGCTCCTGAAGACGCTCTGCCAGGGCCAGCATGGAAGGCAAAAGGGACAGGGCCGGACGGTTGTCCGTATGCCCACCCGAATCCGCCTCAGCCGTCAGGTCCTGGGCCATCGGGATCTCCTTCGCCATCGCAGCCTGTTCCGAAGTGATCTCACCAAGACGGACGAGCTCATTCAGATACTTTTCAGGAGGGGGAGAAAGAAACCGGGTGGCCACTTCGACACGGGACACCTTCGCCACGATCCGGTTGGGTGTCATCACCCTGCCATTGGAGTCACGATGGATCCCCTTCACGCGGAAACGAACCACGGGAAGTGTCAATGCCAGGTAGGCGGAAGCCTCGACCAGCTTCACACCCCGCCTCAGGTAAAGATCCACCACAGCCGCCTCGAGCTCCGGCTCATTGGGGCTGTGGATCAGGTTGAATCCGAAAGGCTTGTCATCCAAGGACCTGAGAAGGCGATCGATCGCCGCCTCTACCCGCTCCGGGGGAAGACCGGCTGATCCAAAAAAGCCCAGCATGCCTGACCTGCCCATTTCCTCCACGATGGATTCCGACGCGATTCCATTGGCCATGGCCCCGGTCACATAGGGAAAATGAATTCGGTGGTCATCACAGAAGGTGGCATCCCCCAACTGCTGGAGCGGACAGGCAGCCGCATAACCAGCAATCGGCATGGAATCATCGATCCGATGCTCCTTGCCCAACCTGGCCTCACCGCCCTTACCCAACGCCAGTTGCCCCTCCTTTTCGACGATGGTAAGGGGCTGATGCAGGTTCAGAAGGGCCTCCCGGATGTCGTTCCGGCGGGTGATCGGCGGAGTACCATTGGGCTTCCACCACCCGAGGATTGGGGAAACGGCCCTGCTCCGGGTCAGAGCGGGCGTCAAGGGCATCTCGGCCAACTGAGGCGATTCTTGTTTCACGAACCGCAAAACGTAAAAAATCGAAAGACAAATGTCGAACCCCTAGAATAGGGAAAAACCAACAAAAAAGGGCCACAGCGAACATCGCTGCAGCCCTTTCTCAAAAAGATCCAAATCGCTTTAGTGGGTCGGATCCACCGTCCACTGACCGGTCTGGAAGCTGGCGTTGGAGGTCAGGGAGATGTTGATGGTCTCCTTGGCCTTGTTCAGCTCGGCATGACCGTCGAGGTAAAGGTATGTGAACTGGTCCTTGCCATGCATTTCCTGAGGGGTGGCCCCGGCGTTGTTCACAGCATTCTGGTCCGTGATGCGACCTTCCGCATCGTGCCCCTGAAAGGCGTGGCTTGCACGGGAGATGGAGGCGCGACGCCAGTTGCCCACGTAGTTCTCCCACTGGATGCGCTCGGTAAGGAGAATCACTCCCGAGGTGTCAGAGACCACGTTGGAAGGCATGCCAGGCTGATTGCGCCAGATCTTGGCGTTGTTGGCAGGATTGTCGCCGGTCCCAGTACGAAACAGCGTGCCTGCATTCTCATAAGTTCCGGTGTTGCGGAGAATAATACCCAGACCGGTCTTCATTCCGGGGTTCGGAGGCCAGTCTCCGGAACCATCCGTCTGGAAGTTGAAGTTGGCAGAACCGTTCCCACCATTGTGCGACGGCATCGCATAGCTCCTTCGGAATTTCTTCCATGGATTGGTGTTGCGATTGGAACGCGCAATCACGGGATCCGATGGACAGGTAAGGGTCTTGTGCTTTTCCGCCTCGAAGGTGTGGTAGGTCAGATCCCAGTTGTTGTCGTAGTTCAGCTGTCCCGTAGGCTCGTTGGCCCGCTTGCGAATCCAGACGTCATCCGTATAGGGCTGGATCAACTCATCCCAGGAGACACCCGAATCATTGGCCGCACGGCTGTGGTTGTAGGGAAGGTTGTCCTTGTTGTCGCCAAGATACATCAGCGCCGCATTGCCGAGATCCTTCATCCTTGAGATGCAGGATGCTGCCTTGGCCTTCTGCTTGGCCTTGGCCAGTGCAGGAAGAAGCATTCCGGCCAGAATGGCGATGATGGCGATGACCACCAACAATTCGATAAGGGTGAATGCCGAGCGGGGCGTCACCAGACTCTTGTTACTTACTCGTGATTTTCTCATCTGTATTTATTTCAGGTCCAAACTACTCAAAGGCACATGCGTTCCATTCGCTCCGGCAAGACTTCAAACCGAAGATCTCCCAGCCTCAAGAAGGCACCCGTGTCTTCTCACTGGGAACTCTGCAGAGCTAACGGGCGGAAGAAAGTATTCTGGACATGTAAAATTGCAATTTAGAGATCCGGTCACAAAATTAACATTTTAGAGCGGGCCAAAAACAGGCTTCAGACGCTTCTTTCCGCGCTATCACTAGGAGCTTGAAGATGCCCCTCTGAGCGAGATCCAACAGGGTTCAGGGCACCAAAGCAAAAGGGCTCCCTGGCAAAAGACCAGGGAGCCCTTGGCTCAGATTCTGCGGGACCGAATCAGTGGGTCGGGTCCACCGTCCAGGCACCCGTCTGACGTCCGGCATTGGTCGTCAGGGAGATGTTGATCGTCTCCTTGATCTTGTTCAGCTCGGCGTGGCCATCGACATAAAGGTAGGTGAACTGGTCCTTGCCATGCATCTCCTGTGGAGAGGCACCGGCGTTGTTGGCGGCTCCCTGATTGTTCAGGCGGCCTTCACCATCGAAGCCGTTGAAGCTGTGACTACCTCGCGAGATGGAAGCACGACGCCAGTTGCCCACGTAGTTTTCCCAGTGGACACGCTCGGTGAGCATGATCACTCCTGAACCGTCGGTAACGACGTTTGAAGGCATGCCGGGCTGGTTTCTCCAGCGCTTGGCATTGTTGGCACCATTGTCGCCCACACCGGAGCGAAACAGCGTTCCAGCATTCTCATAGTTACCGGTGTTTCTCAGGACGATGCCGATCCCCGTCTTCATATTCGGGTTCGGTGGCCAGTCTCCAGATCCATCGGTGTTCTGGTTGAAGTTGGCCGCACCACGGCCGCCGTTGTGGGCAGGCATGGCGTAGGTTCTGCGGAACTTGTTCCACGCATTGCCGTCCCGGTTCGCGCGGGCAATGACCGGATCCGAAGGACAGGTCATCGTCTTGTGCTTCTCCGCATCGAAGGTGTGGTAGGTCAGGTCCCAGTTGTTGTCATAGTTCAACTGGCCCGAAGGATCATTGGCGCGCTTGCGGATCCAGACGTCATCGGTGTAGGGCTGGACCAATTCATCCCAGGAAACACCTGTGTTGTTGCCGGCCCGGCTATGGTTGTAGGGAAGGTTGTCCTT
>CAZKNW010000133.1:0-9175 GCA_964554035.1 uncultured Verrucomicrobiota bacterium | reverse complement strand
CTTTCCGAAAAGGCTTCGTCATCCAGAGCAGGCAATGAGCCCGAGGTATCGATCTCTTCCGCGGTCTCAATCCAGGATTTGCAACCACCATACTCCGGCAGCATTTCAAGGGTCGTTGGTTTCGCCAGACGAAAGGCACGCACAGCCAGAAGGGAAATGGACTGGCCACGCCCCCAGTCAAAGCGCTCCTCGATCACCTCAGGCTTCCAGATGTGGAGGTGCTGCAGGTCACGGACCTGGTTGAGATCCTCAAGCTCCTTCCAGCCTGCCAGCTCGACATGACATTCGAAGCGCAGTTCATGCTCCCCCGGGAGCGTCGGCTCGATCTGGTCATAGCGCTGCTGGGCCCTCGGGATGACGGATTCCCTCTGCTGGTGAAACAAGGTCGGAAAAAGCAGGAACCGGTCATGCTCCACCTTGAAGCCACCCTTTCCTTCCCGGATTCCACCCTTTCGGAGAATCAGGATCTGCTCCCCATGCAATAGGGCATCCACCACGATCGCCCACTCTTTGAATGCTACGCGCATGGGCTCAGGAAACCGTTTCAGCCCTTTTGAATCAAGCCGCGGCCTTTCGAACGGCCAACCAAATTCCTTTTGCCCTCTTGCCGAGGTGGGCTATGGTCCGGCCCGATATGGGAACTGAGTCAACCGGACCAGGTTACGCCTGGCTTTATTTTTCGTTTCTTACCGTCGCTTCCTGGGGCACCTACGGCATCTTTCTGCATTCCGGACAGGTGGCGATGGGAGATGCAGCCAACGGCCGGTACAAGGCCTTTCTCTTCGTGGGCATCGCCTACTTCATCACAGCCGTCCTCGCACCGCTTGCCGTCCTGATTTTCAACAAGGCCACTTGGGCCTTTCCGGTCAAGGGCATGTGGCTTTCCCTGATTGCGGGCACGGTTGGGGCCATTGGTGCCTTTGGCGTCCTGCTTGCCTTTGGTGCCAAGGGCACCCCACCCGTGGTGATGTCGATCATCTTTGCGGGAGCCCCGGTCGTGAATGCCGTGATCGCCCTGACCATGCACCCACCCGCAGGAGGATGGGGCAGCATCAAACCCCAGTTCTACGCAGGCATCCTGCTCGCGGCGCTGGGCGGCACACTCGTGACGCTCTACAAGCCCGGTCCGGGCAAGCCTGCTCCCAAGCCGCAGGTGGAGCAGGTCGCCCCCGCTGAAGGATCCTCGAACTGATTTTCCATGGGTTCCGCACCGCAGCGTTCCGCCATCGAGGCCTACCAACTGGCCGAGCTGAACAAACTGGTCGAGACCCTGATTCCCGACAATCCCTTCTACACGAAGCGGCTTGAGCAGGCCGGAGTCTTCGGTGCGTTTTCGTCCCTCGACGAGTTCTTCCGCAAGGTCCCAATGACCTGCAAGGCGGATCTGCAGCAGGACCGGGAGGACAACCCTCCCTTCGGACAAAACCTCACCTTTCCAATCGAGCGCTACAATCGCTACCACCAGACTAGCGGCACCTCCAACGGCAAGCCCATGGCATGGCTGGATTCACCGGAAAGCTGGCAGTGGATGGTCGATGGGTGGAAGGAGGTCTTCAAGGCCGCCGGTGTGACCGGGGAGGACAGGATCTTCTTTGCCTTTTCCTTTGGACCCTTCATCGGTTTCTGGCTGGCCTTCGAGGCGGGTGCGCAGATGGGCTGCCTTTGCCTACCCGGAGGCGGACTGAGCAGCGAGGCGCGGATCAGGAACATCTTCAAGAACGGAGCCACCGTCCTCTGCTGCACCCCCACCTACGCCATTCGTCTGGCCGAGGTGGCCCAACGCGAAGGCATCGACCTCAAGGATTCCCCGATCAAGACCATGGTGCTCGCCGGCGAACCCGGTGCCAGTATTCCCGCCACCCGGCAACGCCTCGAAGAACTCTGGCCCGGTGCGCGCCCCTTCGATCACCACGGGATGACCGAGGTGGGAGCGGTGACCTATGAATCTCCGGATCAGCCGGGCAACCTCCAGGTGATCGAGACCTCGTATATCGCCGAGGTCGTCGACCGCGATTCCGGTTGCCCGGTGGAGCCAGGAGAAACCGGCGAGCTTCTACTGACCACCTTGGGCCGTGTCGGATCACCCGTACTGCGCTACCGCACCGGTGACCTGGTGAAGACTTCCTACCGGCCTGCCTCCGAATGCGCCTTCTCGTCCTCCCTCGACTCCGACCAGATGGTCCTCGAGAACGGCATCCTGGGCAGGGCCGATGACATGGTGATCGTGCGGGGGGTCAACGTCTACCCATCCGCCATCGAACAGATCGTCCGGGAGATCGGAGGCATTGCGGAGTTTAGGGTGACTGTGAAGACGGTGAATGCCATGACGGAGATCGGCCTGGAGATCGAGAAGGAACCCGCGACCACTGACGTAGCCTCTCTCAAGCAGACCCTGAGCAAGGCCTTCCAGAACCAGCTTTCCCTGCGCGTCCCCATCGAGATCGTCGACTCCCTTCCCCGCTTCGAACTCAAGGCGAAGCGCTGGATCCGGGAGGACTGAAATGGCCTCCGTTTTCTCACGAACGGCAGGATCTGAACACAAAGAAAGAGGACCGAGATAGCTCGGCTCCATCATACCACTCTTTCCTCCCCCAAAAGAAAACGCCGCAGTCGACCAGGACCGCGGCGCTCTTCGAAATTGATTGGATGATGAATCCCTACTTCTTCTTGGGAGAGAAGACGTGGGTGGCGTGACCGAAGAAGGACTCAGCGGCCTCCATGACGGTTTCCGACATGGTCGGGTGCGGATGGACAGAAAGGGCGAGGTCTTCCACTGTCGCTCCCGTCTCCACGGCGAGCACACCTTCACCGATCAGCTCACCGGCTCCGTGACCCACGATGCCGATACCCAGCACGCGCTCGGTCTCGGGATCCACGATCACCTTGGTCAATCCATCGGTGCGACCAAAGGTCATGGCGCGACCGGAGGCGCTCCAAGGAAACTTGCCCACCTGCACCTTGATGCCCTGCTTCTTGGCGTCGGTCTCTGTCAATCCGCACCAGGCAACCTCAGGATCGGTGAAGACCACGGCAGGAATGACGACGTCCTCGAACTTGCTGTCCTCGCCCACGATGTTCTCCACCGCAATGCGCGCCTCCTTGGAGGCCTTGTGTGCCAGCATCACGCCTCCGGCGATATCGCCTATGGCCAGGATGTTCGGGTCCGTGGTCTGTTGACGGTTGTCGATCTTCACGAAGCCACGCTCGTCAAGTTCGACGCCCGTGTTCTCCAGTCCGATGTCAGCGCTGTTGGGGACACGGCCTACCGCAACGAGGACACGATCGTACTCCTCATTGAGGACTTCGTCGTTGAACTCCATGGAAACAGCGATCTTCTTGCCGCTGGTCTTCATGGACTTCACCTTGGCCTTGAGGCGGACCTCCTTGAAATTCTCCTTCGCATACTTGGCGACAGGAAGGGCGAGATCCGGATCAGCCCCGGCCAGAATGGAGTCCATGGCCTCGGCCAGGACGATCTCGCTTCCGAGACCCGCATAGACGGTTCCCAGCTCCATGCCGATGTAGCCACCGCCGATGACCAGGAGCTTCTCCGGGACATCCTCGATCTCAAGGGCACCCCGTGACGTCATGATGCGCGGGTTGCCTAGGTCCCATGGCTTGGGCAGTGCGGACTTCGAGCCCACCGCCAGGATGGCCTTGTCATACTCGACCATGATCTGGCCGGAATCGCTCTCAACACGCAGGCTCTGCGAGCCCTCAAAGTAGCCCTTGCCGTGCAGCACCTCGACGCCACGCGCCTTGGCCAGCTGGGCAATGCCTCCCGTCAGTTTCTTGAGGATGCCGGATTTCCACTCGCGCATCTTCGCGAGATCGAGCTTCGGCTCGCCAAAGGTGATGCCGCGCTCCTCGGATTCCTTGGCCTCACGGATCTGGTGGGTCGCATAAAGGAGTGCCTTCGAGGGGATACATCCCCGGTTCAGGCAGACGCCACCGAGGCTCGCATCCCGCTCGACGAGCAGGACCTTCTTGCCCTGGTCCGCCGCATAAAAGGCAGCCGCATACCCTCCGGGACCGGCTCCCACAACTACAATGTCAGTCTTGATCGGATCCATCTTGGGAATTGATTAAAGTTTGGCGTCGTCCTCGTTGAAGTTCTGAAGGGCATCCACGAGGTCCACTGTGAAGCGGGCCGCGGAACCACCATCAATGATTCGGTGGTCGTAGGAAATGGCGATCGGCATGATCACCCTGCCCTCCACCTTGTCATCCACGATGACGGGCTTCTTCCTGCTCCGTCCCAGACCAAGGATCGCCGCATCCGGCTTGTTCACGATCGGGGTGAAGTGCCCGCCACCAATCGCTCCCTGGTTGGAAATGGTAAAGGTGCCACCCTGCATGTCATCACCGGTCAGCTTGCCTGCACTGGCCTTGGCCGCGAGTTCGTTGAGCTCATTGGCGATTTCGAGGATGGATTTCTTGTCGACGTCCTTGATGACCGGGACGTAAAGACCGGCATCCGTATCCACGGCCACGCCGAGGTGGATGTATTCCTTCTCCACGATCTCCTCGGCGACCTCGTCGAGGGAGGAGTTGAAGACGCGGTGCTTGGCCAGGGTGTTGGCCACGGCCTTGAGAATGAGCGGCGTAACCGTCAAGCGGGTACCGGCCTTTTCATAGGCGGGCATCAGCTTCTTGCGAAGGGCCATCAGGTCCGTCATGTCCACATCATCAAACTGGGTGACATGCGGAATGGCGTTCCAGTTCTCCGCCATGCGACGGCTGATCACCTTGCGAAGCTGGGTCATTGGGCGCTTGGCGATCGAACCCCACTTGGAGAAGTCGATCTGCTTCGGTGCCGGCTTGGCCGGGGCTCCGGAACCGGAATCCTTCGGCGCAAAGGCAAGGGCCTGGACCTGGACGACATAGTTCTTCAGGTCGTCCATGGAGATCCGGTTGCCACTTCCCGTTCCGCGGACACGTGTCAGGTCGATTCCGACCAGCCGTGCGATGCGGCGGACGGAAGGGCCTGCCACGGGCTCCACACCGGCGATCGGCTGGAGTGCGGCGGCACCTTGGGCAGGCAGCGCTGGAGCGGATGCCGGAGCAGGAGCCGCCGGAGCGGCAGCAGGAGCCGGGGCGGCGGCTGGCGCAGCGGCAGCAGCATCGGAAGACGAGCCTCCGCCACCTTCCTCGGTAACCGAGATCAGGACCGAACCCGTGCTGATCGTATCACCCACGTTGACGTGGATCTTGCTGACCGTGCCGGAGACGGTGGAAGGAATCGGGGCCACGGCCTTCTCATTCTCCAGTTCAAGAATGGTCTGGTCCTTATCCACGTGATCCCCCTCGCTGACGAGGATATTCACGACGGCGCCTGAATCCGCGCCTTCGCCAAGATTTGGCAGTTTGACATCCATAGTATGAAACCGATTTCAGGAAATTGAACGGGCCTGCACCGAAACGGCGCACAAGAAAGAACCACCCGCAGGTCCTGTCAACACACGGGCGCAGAAGCTACCCAAGCCCTTTGCGAAATGGCAGCAAAAACTGGTCGCTTTTGCACCGGAAGCCCTTCCGATCAAACCCCTTAATAAGGTGGATTGGCAGAAAAGGGCCGGGGTCTACTCAGCCATGCACTGATCGTAGAAGGCGAGATAGTCGTCCTTCTTGTCCGTATCACGGACCCGCATCGCAGCCCGCGGATGCTGGTTGAGATGGCCGGTGATCATGTAGGGAACCAGGGCTCCCCACTCCAGACCCTCATCCCAAAGCGGGTTCAAATGATCCTGCAACAGCTTGTAAACGGGGCGCAGATTGAACTTGGGGTTCTTCAGGAACGCCAGGAGCAACTCCATCGGGCAGTTGCCCGCGCCACGTCCGAGGCCGGACATCGTCGCGTCAATCCGGTTGGCACCCTGGATGATGGACTCGATGGTGTTGGCGAAGGCCAGCTGGCAGTTGTTGTGGGTATGGATCCCAACTTCCTTGCCTGTCGCCTTGGCCACCTTCATGTATTTCTTCACCAGCGCACGGATCTGCTCGTGATAAAGGGCGCCGTAACTGTCCACCACCACGATCGTGTTCACCGGCGTTTCAGCCAGCACGTCCAGGGCCTGGTCGATCTCCTTGTCGCTCACGGTGGAGATGGCCATGATGTTGCAGGTGGTCTCGTAGCCCTTGTCCGTCGCGTCCTTGATCATGTCGACCGCCGTCGGGATCTGATGGGCGTAGGTGGCCACACGGATGCAATCCACGACGCTCTTGTCCTTGGGAAGGATGTCGGTCCTGTAGTCGCACTTCTCGGCGTCGGCCATGACTGTCAGCTTCAGGGGACCTTCGTTGTCACCCACGATGCGGCGCATGTCATCCTCATCACAGAACTTCCAGTCGCCAAACTGATCGCGCTGGAAAAGCTTCTTGTCAGCCTTGTAGCCCAGCTCCATGTAGTCGATGCCCGCCTCGATACAGGTCTTGTAGACGGCGGACACAAAGTCGTCGGTGAACTTGTGTGAATTGATCAGGCCACCGTCACGGACGGTGCAATCAAGGACTTTGATTTCAGGTCGGAAGGTCAACCAGGGAGCAGACGCAGCTGTCATTTTGATGTTCTTGTTGCTAGCCCATTGTGGTCTTGAGCGCACAAGGGAGCGGGGAGGGAACCATCCGAATCAGCCTTTGTCCACGGGAAAAATAGCCCAAATCAGCCAAAAAAGAGGGAATTGGACCTCAATCCGTCCTGTGAACGGTCACCCTCTGGAAGGTGGGATAGACCGGCGGGCCAAACTGGTTGTAAACCGCCACATCCGCAGCATCTCTTCCGTAACCAATCGCAACGTAGCCTCCACGCTTCTGGGGCTGGGTGGCATCGAAGGCATACCAACGTCCTCCCACATAGGCCTCAAACCACGCATGGAGATCCATGGGCACCAGTTCGTGCAGATAGCCCACCACCATGCGCGCTGGAATGCTCAGGCTCCGACAAAGCGCAATTCCGAGATGTGCCAGGTCACGACAGACTCCCGATCCCCTTTGATTCACCTCAACGGCAGAGACCGGCACTTCACTGCTTCCCGGAATGTACTGGATCGTTCCCCTGAGCCAGTCCTCGATCATGGCCACCTGATCGTAGCCCGCGTATCGTCCAAAGGTGATTTCCGACGCCATCTGATGGAACCGATCCGACTCGCAGTAGCGACTTGGCAGCAGGTAGCTCAACACCGGATCAGGAAGGTTCTGGATTTCCACAAACGGAGCACCATGAGCGACATCCATCCCATCACCGGTCAGGACCTCGGAGGAGGTATGCACTTCAAAGTTCCCGGGAGGTGCCGTGAGCCGCTGGCAGAGGTTGCCGAAACCATCCACGACCTCGAGAACGGGAACTGTGGGTTGAATGAGATACTGCTCCTTCGCCACCCATTGCTGCGCCCCGCTGCGGGGCCTCAACATCAGCACGAAGGGTGATGGAAACTCGATCTCAAAGACCAGGTCACATGTAGTAGTCAAACGCATCGAAAGGGCCTCCATACAAACAGAAAGGCCCTCCGGTTAAGAGGGCCTTCTGCAACAATTCGATGAAAAGAATTCAGCCTTCGATTCACACCCATCCAGAATCGCGTTCAACAGAACGGTGACATGGGGAGGTTGAAGACAAGGAGCCAGGTCTCCGGCAGGCGCGGCCACTGGCTCAGCCTTCGATCACATTACATTCAACCGGATCCACGGTGACGCCCAGTTTTTCAAGCCAGGCGATGCCCTTCTTGATGTCGGGACGCAGTCCTTCCAGTTCCAGGCAGACGATGCCGATCACCTCGGTCACGCTGGCCTGTCGGACGTTGGTGACCAGGTTGAATTTTTCACCCAGTTCCCAGATGAGGGGCCGGGAAATCATCTTGGAAGGATAGGTCAACCAGAGGCGACGGGTCTCCTTGACCGGCTTGTTCGCCTTCTTCCTGGCGACCACCTTCTTTCTGGGAGCAGGCTGCTTCTTGGCTGGGGTCTTTCTCTTGGCAGGCATGGGAAGATCGCGTTTGAAAATCAACCTCCGGCAATGGCGGGGATGATGGAAATCTCATCGCCGTCCTTCACCTCGGTCTGCTTGTTCTCCAGGAACCGGATGTCCTCCTCGTTGAGGTAGACATTCACAAAACGGCGCACTTCTCCGTTCTCATCAACCAGACGCTCCTGGATGCCGGGATAGCGGCTCTGGAGTTGATCAATCACGGATCCGATGGTTCCGGCATCGACCTCGACGAGTTCCTCGTCGTTGGTGAGCTTACGGAGGGGGGTGGGGATTCTTACTGTGGCTGGCATGGTTTAAATCAGGCTTTGGCGGTCTTTTTCTGGCTCTCGTCGAGCAGTGCCTCGAACTCACGGAGTCGGGGACCGATCTCCTTCGTCTCACCGGCGTGCCCATCGATGGCGTCGAGGGTCTTCAACCCGTTGCCAGTGATGCAAAGGACGGCTGAATCATCTTTCGGGATTTTTCCTGAGGCAATGAGTTTCTTGGCGACGCCCACGGTCACGCCTCCCGCCGTCTCGGCGAAGATGCCTTCGCATTCGGCGAGAAGGCGGATGCCCTCTCGAATCTCGTCATCCGTCACGTCATCACCATGGCCTCCCGTTTCCTTCATCACCTTGAGGGCGTAGAAGCCGTCGGCCGGGGTACCGATCGCGAGGGACTTGGCAATGGTGTCGGGCTTCACTGGCTTGAAGAAGTCACGTCCCGCCTTCTGCGCCGTGGTGATCGGGGAGCAACCGGTGGCCTGGGCACCATGGATGGTGAAGTCCTTCTCTTCGACCAGCCCGAGCTGGGTGAATTCCTTGTAGCTTTTGTGGATCTTGGTGAGCAGTGATCCAGACGCCATGCAGACCACGGTGTGCTGCGGGATCTGCCATCCAAGCTGTTCCATGATCTCGAAGCCCATGGACTTGGAGCCTTCCGCGTAGTAGGGACGCATGTTCACGTTGACGAAGGCCCAGGGAAACTTTCCGGCGATCTCGGCGCAGAGGCGGTTCACCTCGTCATAATGCCCCTTGATCGCGATCACCTCCGGCTTGTAGATCAGTGAATTGAGTACTTTCCCCTTTTCAAGGTTGTGGGGGATGAAGACATAGGCCGTCAGACCCGCGGAGGCTGCGTTGGCTGCGACCGAATTCGCAAGATTCCCCGTGGAGGCACAGGCAACGGTGTCAAATCCCAACTCGCGCGCCC
>CAZKNW010000132.1:0-9190 GCA_964554035.1 uncultured Verrucomicrobiota bacterium | reverse complement strand
TTCAGCACGTAGTCCGTCGCACCTGATTTCAAAGTGGCCACGGCCACATCTTCACCGAGGGATCCGGAAACAAAGATGAAGGGGACATCCGGTCGGATCCGGGCTGCAATGCCGAGTGCGGTGATTCCATCGAAGGAGGGAAGGTTGTAGTCTGCCAGGATGACATCCCAATCGCCCCGATGCAGTTCCTCGGTAAAGTCCTCCTCGTCGAGGACGTGCGTGATCTGCGGATCCAGCCCATCCCTTCGGAGACGGAGGGAGATCAATTCGATGTCCCTTTCGTCATCCTCAAGCCAGAGAATCTGGATCTTTTGCGACATGGCTGTGTTCAGGAGTCAGTTGGCCCACCCGGCGGCAGCTCGTTCAGTGTCATCCAGAAAGCGACGGTCTTGCCGACAGCTTCCCGGTAGGATTTGAAGTCCATTGGCTTGACCACGTAGGCATTGGCTCCGAGTTCGTAGGCCTTCCTGAGGTCGCCCGGCTCCCTGGACGATGTGAGAATGACCACCGGGACATGGCAAAGGAAGGGTGACTCGCGAATGGCTTGCAGGACTTCCAAGCCGTCGATCATCGGCATCTTGAGATCGAGAAGGACCAGCAGAGGGTTGCCTCCGGCCCGGTTGGAGTGGCTGCCCCTGCGCAGAAGGAAGTCGAGAGCCTCCTCGCCATTGTTCACATGAAACACGTCCGAGGGTTCGAGATGGGCCTGGAGTTCCCTCAGGCTCAGTTCGGCGTCTCTCGGATCGTCTTCCGCCAAAAGGATCTTCATTTCTGCAAATTCCCAGGAAGGACCACCTTCGGATGTCTCGGAAGGCAGCTTTTAAGAGCTTCCCCATCAATTCCCGGTCGGGAAAATAAATCAAGCCAAGTGTTTCGTCATTTCTTGCCATGGTCCTGAGCCCTTTCAGTTGCCTTCTCGAGGAAAGGCGATGAAGAAGGTAGCTCCTTCATTGACCCTGCCTTCTGCCCAGATCCTTCCATGATGGCGGTTCAGGATTCGCCTGACTGTTGCCAGACCGATCCCGGTTCCATCGAAGTCCCTGTCGGTATGCAACCTCTGGAAGACGCCAAACATCTTTTCTTCATACTGCTCTTTGAAGCCGATGCCGTTGTCGGAAATCCTGATCACGTCCCACGGATCTTCCTTGGAGTTCTTCTCCCACTGGATCTTGATCAGGGGGGTGGCCTGCTTTCGTGTGTACTTGATGGCATTGTCCAGGATGTTCTCGAAGACCTGCCGCAGGAGACTGCTGTCCCCCCGCACGGTCGGGAGGTCTCCGATCTCGACCCGGATGGATCTTCTGCCGATTTCGAGCTCGTGGATCTTCAGCACCTCTCGCAGGAGAAGGGCCGTGTCGATTTTCCCCTCAACCATGTCCTGCCTGCCTATCCGGGAGAATGAAAGGAGATCATCAATCAGGTGGCCCATCCTCTCCGCAGAGCCCGAGATGTTCTCGAGGCAATGCATGATCCCTTCACCTGGGTTGTCTCCCAGGTCCGATCGCAGGAGGTCAACATAACCTGAAATGTGCCGCAGGGGAGACCGCAGGTCATGGGACACCGAGTAGCTGAATGCTTCCAGTTCCTTGTTCACCGCGCGGATCTGGGTGTTGGATGTCTCAAGGGCCCTGGCCGTGTCCCTGAGCCTGAGCTGGCTCTTGGTGAGTTCCGAGGTGAAGCGCGTGAGGGATTCGTTCAGCTTTTCAACCTCCTCAATCCTTGCCTCAAGCTCCTGGGTCCTCTGAGCGACCCGCCTTTCCAGGTCCTCATTGAGGCTCCGGAGCTGCTCCTCCGAATGGCGGAGCTCCTCTTCGATGGTCCGGCGATTGGTGATGTCTTCCAGGGTTCCGCTGATCCGGACCGGTGTGCCTTCGGCGGAACGGAACACCTTGCCGTGCGACTCGATCCAGCGTTGTTCACCCTTGGCGTCCGAGATCCGGTGCTGGTGGGAGAAGTGTTCCGTTCGACCTTCAAGTGCATCTGTGAACAGGGCCTGAAGTTCGTCGCGGTCCTCGGGATGGGCAAGTTGAAGGTAATTGTCCTGGCTTGGAACGAAGTCGTCTCCCTTGACATCGAGAATCTCAAAGACCCGGTCGGACCACTCGACCTCATTGTTCTCCAGGTTCCATGACCAGGTTCCGAGCCGGGCTGCTTCAAGGGCGAGGGAAAGCCGTTCTGCAGTGTTCTGCAGGGTTGCTTCCGACCGTTTCATGGAGTCGATGTCCATGAAGGCTCCTATCAGTTTCTTCTGACCTCCCGGTCCTTCCGTGGCATGCCCGACGGTCCTGATCCAAACGGTTCTTCCCTTGGCGGTTGTGATCCGGAATTCCTCATCGTAGGGCTCGTTGGACTCGATGGCTCTTGAGACGGCTTTCTGGATCCTTGGGCGGTCGGCAGGGATGTAGAAATCGATTGCCGACTCGACCGCCGGGAAATAGGTCTGCGGATCGACCTCATGGATTTCAAAGATCTCCTTGGACCAGTACAGCTCGTTGGTTTCAAGGTCGAGCTCCCAGCCTCCGACATGGGCGAGTCCCTGGGTCTGATCGAGAAGGTTGGTATAGCGTTGCAGGGTGGCGGCGGATTCCACCCGGTCGGTGATGTCCTGCACGGTTCCTACGTAGCGGATGATCCTGCCCTCGGCATCCCTTTCCACGTGGGTCTGGCCTTCCAGCTTCTTTGGGGGCGCGCCGTCCGGCAATGCGCGGAATCGAACCCTCGTCGATGGGGTGCCCAGCTCGGCCTGCTTCAGGTGCGTCCTCACCGCAGGTCGGTCGGCCGGGTGAATCAGGGAGAAGAAGCCCTTCATGCCATCCGGAGGTTCTGTCAGTTTCGGGTGGTTGAAGATCTTGAACATCTGGCTAGACCAGATGGTTTTTCCCGTCCTGGGATCGTGTTCCCAGCTTCCGACATTGGCATGCTTCTGGGCCTCCTCCAGCCGGATGCGGTTGGCCTCGAGGTGTTGTATCGATTCTTTCTGCTCAGTGATGTCACGTATGATCGAGGATAGGTATTTGGGATTCCCGTCCTGATCCCGGTGAACGATGATGACGATGGCTCCGTAGAGTGTGCGCCCATGGATGGGCTTGAACTCGACCTCGGAATGCCATTCACCATGCATGCAGGCGTAGGAGATTCCTTTCTCCCTGATCAGGGAACTGCTGGAGGTCACCATGAAGTCGGTCAGATGCGCCGTCCCTGACCCGCCGGGGCCTTCCAGTTGGAGAAGACGTTTCCCGGCGCTGTTCATGTAGAGGATGGATCCGTCGAGTTCGATGAGCGCGACGAGGTCGGAGGTGGCTTCAATCACGGAAACCAGACGGTTCCTTTCCTCCTCCTTCATGCTGATCTCGGTCAGGTCCTCGAGGGTCATCAGGAATCCGGTGTGGGTGGATTGATCGAGCAGGCAGGAGACCCGGATTCGGACCGGAACCGCTCCTCTCGGGGTGTCCAGCCGCGTATTGAAGCTCAAGGTTTCGGAGGGAAGGGTCTGGTCCATCAGCAGCTGGAGGTCAGCGATCGGGAACTCGGAAGAGCCACCAAGATATTCCGCGAGGTGCTCAAAGTTCCGCCGCCCCAGAAAGGCGTCCGGGGTCTCAAGTCCGATCAGGGAAGAGGCCGGCCGGCCGGTGATCCTCTCGGCCGATTTGTTGAAGATCCGGATGATGCCCTTGAGATCGAAGGAGATGATTCCGAAGGCGGCGGTCTGGAGAATGGATTCCTGAAGCGCGTTCAATCGTGTCAGCTGCCCTTCGGCGTTGTGCATGGTGCCAAGCATCCGGTTGAAGTCATCCGCCAGGCCGGCGAGCTCATCAGCTCCCTGCCCGGCGGCCTGGAGGCTGTAGTCCTTGTCGACCGCGATCGATCGTGCCGTCCCTGCCAGCTCGAGGATGGGGCGGGTGATGGAGTGCTGGAGCCAGTTTGCCACGAGGATGCCTGTCAGCAGCAGGATGGGAAGGATCCACCAGAACTGCCTGAAAAGGGCCTGCCTCCTCTGCTGCAGCTCCGCAAGACTGGATACGATCACGAGCGTGGCGACGGGCTCGCCGTCGCGCATCCGGGTCTTGGAGATCATGAAAAGGTTTCCGTTGCGTTGGTAACCCTCCTCGAGCAAGACCTTCGGAGTGGAAACCTCGCCGGTGCTGAAGCTGGTGAAAAGACTGCCATCAGGCAGGAACACATAGGCCCCCCGTATCTCAGTGTTGGTCTTCAGTAGCTCGAGGGCTTCCCTGGCATCCTCCGCCCGGTTTGAATCAACCATCGGCAGGATGGCGTGAAGAAGGATGTTCACCTCCTCGTTGAGGAGTGCCCGTGCCCGATCCTCGATGCTGGCCTTCTCGAACGAGACCATACCGACGGTGGCAAGAATGAGCGCGAGGACGACCGAGGCCAGGATGGCGGCAAAGACCCTGGTTCGGATGGACCAATTCTGTAGGGTGCTTTTCAAGGCGGGCCCTCCCGAATCATCCCGCGGGATCTGGTTCCTTCCTGATGATCACCGCTCCATGGGCCGAGGCCACGTTTCCTCGACCTGAATCCTTTCGGCTGGCTACCGAAGTGGCGGGACATCTTTCTTGATTTGTTCGGTTGCAACGAGTTTCCCCATTGGAGACGGGATTCGGTTATCCAAACACCGGGTCTGGAATTCAAGCGATTCCGGAAGGATCCTGCATTCCCTGCTGCTTGATCGAATGCCCGTTGAAGAAGCCTGGCGCCGAAAACAGTTGTCAGGGCCAGCACAACCCACTCCACGGGACTGCTGCTCGGGATAGAACAGGCTGTTCCCCTACCATCGATTCTCCGCCTCACCGGGCCTATATCGTCAGAGTGGGCAGGAGGCTTTAGCATCTTTTGAAGGTACAGGAGTGAAACGCTGAAATCCTGAGCATTATTGGGATGTTGATCAGGCTTTGAAAGCTGGATTCCGATCCCTATCAGCCACGCCGAGTTTTTCTGAACATCAATGTGGACGACTGCGTTTAGAGGCGATAGAAGAGTCCCTCCCCGATGATTCCCGAACTTAAACTCAACACGAATGATGGATTGCCCGGCATTGGACTTGGCATGTGGAAGGTGGAGAAGGCGATGGCGCCCGGACTGGTGGTCAACGCGGCCGAGGTGGGCTACCGGCATTTCGACTGCGCCTGTGACTACGGGAACGAGGTCGAAGTCGGGCAGGGGCTTTCGGAGGCCGTTTCCATGGGGATCTGCAGTCGCGAGGACCTGTGGGTGACTTCAAAGCTGTGGAACACCTATCATGCCTCTGATCACGTCCGTCCGGCCTGTGAGCGCTCCCTGAAGGACCTGGGACTCGACTATCTCGACCTTTACCTCATCCATTTTCCGATCGCCCAGAAATTCGTCCCCTTCGCCGACCGGTATCCTCCGGAATGGTTTTATGATCCCAAGGCCGCCAATCCCAAGGTGGAGCTGGCACCGGTGCCGGTGGGTGAGACATGGCAGGCGATGGAGAAGCTTGTGACGGACGGACTGGTCCGGAACATCGGTGTCTGTAATTTTGGAACCTCGCTCCTGAGGGACCTCATCAACCAGTCCTCGATCCGGCCATCGGTCCTCCAGGTGGAGACGCACCCCTACCTGACCCAGGAGAAGCTGCTTCGTTTTTGCAGGGAGGAGCAGATTGTCTACACCGCGTTTTCTCCCCTGGGTGCCCAGTCCTATTTCTCCCTGAACATGGCGGAAAGTGACGAAGCGGTCATCAAGCAGCCGGTGATCCTCGACATCGCCAGCAAGCACGGAAAGACAGCGGCCCAGGTGGTGCTTCGATGGGGGATCCAGAGGGGGACGGCGATCATTCCCAAGTCTTCCCGCAGGGAACGCCTCGAGGAGAACATCGCCCTCTTTGACTTCGAACTCGAGGAATCCGAAATGACGGCCATCAGCGCCCTGAACCGGAATCGACGCTTCAACGATCCCGGTCATTTCTGTGAAGCCGCGTTCAACACCTTTCTACCCATCTACGAATAAGCCAGGAACATCATGAGTGAATCATCCAGACCCGAAGGCGTCCTCGAGGCCCAGATCGAGGGACAACAAGAACATGGCGACAGCGTCTTTCCATTTGTTTTTTTCAGCTCGAATGATGCTTTGAACCTCGAGGAAACCTGTGGGTGGGTGGCGTCAGAAAGGGACGAGATCCTCAGGCTGGCCAACCAGCATGGTGCGGTTCTTTTCCGGGGATTCCCGACCAGGTCGGTTGAGGACTTTGATGCGGTCATCCAGGCGCTCGGTCTTCCCAATTTCCCCTACAAGAAATCGCTTTCCAATGCGGTCCGTGTAAATCGTACCGAGCGTGTTTTCTCTGCCAATGAGGCTCCACCGGATGTACAGATTTTCTTCCATCACGAGATGGCGCAGACCCCGATTTTTCCGGGCGTGATCATGTTCTACTGCGAGATCGCGGCGGAATCCGGCGGCGCGACTCCCATCTGTCGTTCGGATGCCCTGTATGACCGACTTTTGCAGGAGGTGCCGGACTTCATCCGTGCCTGTGAGGACAAGGGGCTGAAATACACGAATGTGATGCCTGCTGCCGACGATGCCCAGTCCGGGATGGGACGAAGCTGGCAGAGTACCTTGGGAGTTGAGACCAAGGAGGCGGCTGAGGCACGTCTGCGTGAGCTCAACTACAGCTGGGAATGGCTGGAGGGGGATTGCCTGCGCGCCACGACGCCTTCACTCCCTGCCGTCATGGAAGTGGGACCCGGCCGCAAGACCTTCTTCAACCAGTTGATTGCCGCGTATTGCGGATGGAAGGACAGCCGGAACGATCCTTCGGATGCGCTACGTCATGGTGATGGAACCAAACTCGATGCCGATGCCGTCAGTAGGGCCATCGAAATCGCCGATGAGCTCGCCTTCGATGTGGCATGGCAGGTAGGTGATTTTGTGGTCGTCGACAACACGATTGCGATGCATGCCAGGCGCTCCTTTTCAGGGACGCGCAAGGTGGTGGCCTCATTGGCTGACATGAGGACACAGTCCTTTGAGCCGGTGGTGGCCTGATCTCAATCCCCGTCTGCTTCCTTCCTGTCCTTGATGTCCTCGAGGATTTCCTTGATGTCCTCGGCCATCTCGGAGATGGAATTGGGCTTGTTGAGAGTTCTTTTGATTCCCAATGCAGTGGCCTTTTTCCGGATTTCATCGGTGAGATAGCCCGAGATCAGGACGATGGGGATGTCCTGCCTGCATTCGAGCAGTGAGCTGGAAAACTCGAGTCCTGAGATGCCGGGCATGTTGTAGTCGGTCAGCACCAGATCGAAGCTTTCCGGTGCCGCGATGAAGGTCTTCAATGCCTCTTCCGGCTCCGTGAAACCGGAGACCTTGTATCCCTTCCGGACGAGCGTCCTCTGGGCAAGGTCCACCAACTGTCTTTCGTCATCCACCACCATCAGGTGTTGTCCCCCACCGTGTGCCGCCGGGCGCCTGAAGATCCGGGTTGTTCCAGGATCATCATCGACGTTGGGAAAATAGAGTTCAAAGCAGGTTCCTTCTCCGGGAATCGAGTTGACCAGGATGCCTCCGTCGTGGGCCTTCATCAAACCGTGTACAACGGACAGTCCCAAGCCAGTGCCTTCTCCCGTGCTCTTGGTGGTGAAGAAGGGGTCGAAGATGCGGTCGATGATGTCCTTGGGGATTCCCTTTCCGGTGTCCTCGATCTTGATCACGTTGCACGCACCTCCATTTATCATGCCAAGGGACTGCGCTTCCAGGTCGCTCAACTGGCTGGTTCCCAGCCTGATGGACATGCTCCCCTTGTTTCCATCCAGGGCACGAAGTGCGTTGTTGCCCAGGTTGAGCAGGATCTGCTGGACCTGGGTTGCATCTGCCAGGACTGAAGGGGGATCGCCGGCACAGGCGATCCGGAGATCGACCCCTGCAGGCAGGGTGGCCCGAAGGAACTGGGCGGCCTCGGTGATGACGGGCTGGAGTGAAATGGCTTTTCTGATCGGTGATTCCTGGCGGCTGAAGGTCAGGATCCGCTTGACCAGATCCTTTGCCCGCTTGGTCCCCTTCTCAATTTCCGAAACGCTGAGATGGGCAGGATGGGACTTGTCCAGGTCGAGCAGCGCCTCTTCGGAATTGCCTGAGATGATGGAAAGGATGTTGTTGAAGTCGTGGGCGATTCCTCCCGCCATTTCGCCGATGGCCTCCATCTTCTGGGCATGGCGCAACTGGTCCTCGAGTTGGCGTCGTTCCGTGATGTCCTCGGCGAGACCGACCACACGTTGCACTTGGCCATCTTTGTCTTTCACCGGGAAGGCGCGGTCGTGAATCCATCTCGTCAAACCGTCGGGCCGGACGATCCTGTAGACTTCATCGAAGAGCCCTTCCTTCTGCTTGGTCAGTGCGGCTTTCCGGATCCGGTCGCGATCATCCGGATGAATGGATTGCACCCAATCGAAGGGCTCGTCGAGCAACTGCTGGCAGCGTTTTCCCCAGATCTCCTCATAGGCAGGGCTGATGTACTCGACCTTTCTTCCGGAAAGATTGGTGATCCAAAACACCTCCCTGATGTTTTCAGCCAACTGCCTGAATTGTTCCTCACTTTCCTTTCGAGCTGTTTCGGCCTGCAGTCTGTCCAGCTCGGAACCGACCCGGCTTGCGAAGATCTTGAGCAGGCTTTCGGCGATCTTTTGATGCTTAATGGGACCATCGTTCATCACGATCAAGAGACCATTGGGTTTGCCGTCGCTTGAGAAGCACGGCATGCCACTGTAGGACTCCACACCCAACTCGACGAGAAGCTTGTCCTCTGGGAAGGCCCCTTGAACATTGCTGGAATGGAAGCAGATCTCTTGGTCGCTTACGATATGGCAAGGGGTTCCGACCAGGGAGTAGGTGAAGTTTTCAGTCAGGCCTCCATCGGCCCACACGGCTATGGCCTCGCCTTCAACGGTCTCAGGAAGATAACGGGCCACCATGGCGTAGCGGACCTTGAGGGCATTTGCCAGTTCCTTGACGAGGGATTGGAAGAAGGCATGCCCTACCACGGAAGTAGCCTCGATGATCGAGCGGATGGCTGCTTCCTGTTCTGCTCGTTCCTTGTTTTGAATGGTAAGGGCCAGCTGGTCGGCAAGTTCTCCGGCAAACGACACTTCGTCAGAATCCCACTTCCTGGCTTCTCCCTCATGCTTCATGCAGAGCAGACCCACGACTTTTCCCGAGA